>JBAYMZ010000261.1:0-2507 GCA_041663385.1 Candidatus Omnitrophota bacterium | reverse complement strand
GTTACTTTGGTCGAAGGATTATACCAACCCTGATCTATACTTTTTTGACGCAGCTCAGAAAAGCTTAATGCCGGCAATCCCTCTTCCTGCAAAGTAGGATCGTTTTGAGTAATCGCATGCGGGCTTTCCACGCTACCGGTAACCGGCGCCCCGGAAAAAACATTTCCATCTACCGGGCAATTACTCCCTATGCCCACACTTCCTGCGGAATAGATAGCATTATCATAAAATCCTACTGGGATAACTTGATATTGATTCATCAACGCTTGGATTGCGCGGATAGCATGACAAGAGGTTGGATCACAATTACAAGACGCCGGAACACAACCGATGGCAGTAATTATACGATTGGCACCGCTGACGCTGCTGGTAAAAGAACAACCGCCGATTTGGCTTCCGCTTGGGCCCACATTAGCATAATCCGGCCCGGTTGTATCATAATTACTTCTTAAAGCGTTCATCGCCCGGCTTACTCCTGCTTCCGCTAACCAGAAAGCCTGGTTTGACTCTAAATTTATTTGCGCGAGCCTATTTTCAGAAACGCTGCGTGAAATAATTGCTGAACCCAAAAGGCTAAGTACTACAACAACCAAAAGAACAATAATTAATATGGTCCCTTTCTTATTCATTGCGTAACCTCACTTTTTCGGTTAAAAGATCCACAAAGCTCGTTCCTGGATCATCAGAAGGAAACTGCAGCGGCCGGGAAAAGTTAGTTTTTGCCGCGCTTAATTGAATTTGCAAAACACGCAAATTTATACAGTTTTCGCTTGCGGGGACACAGCAATCAACACCATCCCACAAACAAAAATTCAACTGACTTATATTATTAGCTATAACCTGTTCCGTACCAACAGGGTAAACGCGTTTAATTTGATGGTTGGTTCCGTCTAAATAATACCTGATCTCATAATACGTATTTGGATCAGTAAGAACAACTACGGTATTAATGGCTTTAGGTATTTTAAAAGAAATATCTGTCGCGGAGGTTATATTAACCGCTGCACTCTGTCTTATTTCTCTAACCATGCCGCTCATAACCAAGCGCGCATTTTGTTGTAAATCAATCAGAGCCGTGTCTTGCTGGAAAATTTTTTGCGATGACGACAAAGTATTAAATATGCCCATAAGGATAATGCCTAAAATGGCAACGCTGATCATAACCTCAACTAAAGTAGAAGCTTTCATGGTTCAACCATTAATGTCTCTAAAATTACACTCCTGTTTCGATTGCTGCGATCATACCAATTAACTGTAACCTTCACATCCAGCAAAGTTGTTCCGCTGGCACTTGCGTCAATAGATTCACCCTTAAGAGCCATTAAGCCCTTTGCGTTTATTGCCGATGTGTTTGGTAAATCCCAATTTGCATTAACATATGTAGAGGTAAGGTCTTTAAAGCCTGAGATTGTCGTGGCCTTGCCCTTTATCTCTTCCATTACATATTGCGCATGGCTTGCGGCAATCATCCGATCTCTGTTTGTCTCATTCAAAAAAACACAAGTGATAAAACTCTGCATCATTAAGACAATGACACAGACAACAAACAACACCGCGAGTAGCAATTCTGAAAGCGTAAGCCCTTTTTTTAAAAAATTTCGTTTCATCTAGTCCTTCTTATTGTCTTATTGAAATATGCCATTTGCTTTTATTGCCTGCGCCAAAATACAATAGCTGCTATTATCTCACTAACTTAAACTAAGCGATGTTCTTCTAATGTTTAACGCTTTCCTACCTTTAATTATAAAACACTTTTACCCTAAAAACAAGCCAAAGAATGTAATGTTTCCAACGATTTTTGAATGCTCTAACATAGCGATTATTGCAATCCAAAGCTTACACCCAAAGATTCTTATCTAAAGACCGGTATTGTACAACCTCAGAAATATCCTCGGCTGAGATATCCTCTCTGCCTGCCAAATCAGCAACCGTCCTTGAAATTTTTAATATCTTATCGTATGCGCGAGCACTGAAATTAAAATGCCTGATTGCCGCGGCAAGCAAATCTTTTGCTTCGGAGGCCAACACGCAATACTTACGCAGCTGTTTTTGATTCATCTGCGAATTAAAAAATATCTTATCCGCCTTAAACCTCTCTCTTTGGATTACCCTTGCCTTTTCGACTCGTTCTTTTATATCTTCAGAACTCTCCGCTTTAAAATCAGAGGAAATCAAATCTTCCGTGTTAATCGCGGCAAGCTCAATATGCATGTCTATTCTGTCTAAGAGTGGGCCGGAAATTTTATTTCTGTATTTTTGTATTTTATAACTTGTGCAGTGGCAGCTTTTTTCTTTCGAGCCGAAATAGCCGCACGGGCAAGGGTTCATTATCTGACTTAGACAGATAATTGACTCTTGCACCCCTAATCAAATAACACTATTTATTTTGCACTAAAATTGCTTGTCGGTTCTTGCTGTGTTGGTTTAGCTTCTGATTTTACTACCGCCTTTGCTTTTTCTTGCTCTCTTATCTCGTTAGGTGTTTGAGCTTTCATTGCCTTAAACAT
>JBAYMZ010000260.1:0-2520 GCA_041663385.1 Candidatus Omnitrophota bacterium | reverse complement strand
CCGCCTAAAATGCGGAACTCGCCCTATATAAGTATATTAAGGAAATAGCTCAAACACCCGCATTTCTTAACGGCGGTTTTTCTCTAAAAATTGCTATATCGCTCATAATTCTTTTTTGGCTTCTCTGGATACGCTTAAAATCGATATTTCGCTCAAAAATTATCAGTTTTATTCTTATCTTTTATTAAAGCGGGTGGATTAGCTGTTTTTGAACAGCACGTAAAAAAACCTTTTGTGGGCATGGTTTGCCGGATTTTGAAAAAATCTGGCAAGAGCAAAAGGTTTTTTCCGAGCGAAGCCAGCCACGCTGGGGCTGGCGAGCGGTGCTGTGAGAAAACAGCCAAGACAGACCCCGCTTGAGAAAAATTATGCGTCCCTGCGAGAAACAGGACAAGACAGTCTACTATTGCGGCTTGCGGAATTTACACAATTTTGGGGAATGTGCAGGATAAGCAGGTAAACAGACTGGAAAACTTATTTATCAGGTTTAATTATTTTTGGCAATTCAGTAATAAGTGTATTTAAACTTTCCACTTCCCGACACATTTTTTCTATCAATGCACTCCGTTTTGAGTCATCCTTTATATTTTCAGACTTTAATAGTTCCGAAGCAGTTTCCGAAATAGATGCTAAAGGTTTAGGAAGTTCTGAAGAAAAAGTAGTTAAAATTAAATTCCTAAGACGTTCATTCTCAATATCGGATTCCGCCTTAACCGCAGCAAGTGCAAGCTTCGCCCCTTCTATTGCTAATGCCCCCTGGTTAGTAAACATTTCTAACATATGCAGTTGTTCCGGATCCATAAATTGTTTTTCTTCTCGAGAAAATAACGCAATAACCCCTATTATTTTTTCCGAACCTATAAGTGGCAAGTAAATCCCCTTGGAACCAGGGAGCGTATCTGTATCTTTGCCTGCGATTTTTTTGTGTTCATATACCCACTGCGCCACTGCCTGCTCTTTTTCTATTGTGGCTAACCCCTTAGAATTATCGGAATAAAGTTGTAACCTTTCTGCTGCATCAGGAGAGAAAATAGCTACGGGACATTTAAAAAATTTTTGAATATGGAAAACTGCAATTTGGAAAAGCTCTTCAGGATTAGAGGTTTTAGCTAAATCTCTGCTTAAATGATATAGCGCCTGAGTCCTCGTCTCTCTGAAACTCATCGCAGCAGCCTGCTGCCTGAGCCGTTGCGCAAGAATACTGATTATAAGGCCTATGCTAAAAATAATTACAAACGTAATTAAATCATTTTTGATGTCGGCAACCTGAAAAGTGTGGTAGGGTGGCACAAAAAAATAATCAAAAGATAAAACACTAAGTAATGTAGCTATAATTGACGTTCTAATGCCATAGCGATAAGCAAGTAACGCCACAGCCAGCAAATAAATCATTGCTGTATTCCCGGAATTCAGGTATCTAGATAAAAGTTTACCCACTACAGTACAAACCGCAACCATAAAAACTGCCGCGGCAAGGCCTTTCCATGAAAATGGTTTTGATGGCCGCATCTTGAATTTGATTGGCTGATCTTGTGTTTCTCCACTTAAAAGATATAAATCTATTTCTCCGCATTTTCTGGCAAGCTCATTAACAACCGAACCAAAAATAACTTCCTGCCATTTAGGCCGGCCGGGCTTGCCGATAATAATTTTTGTGATATTTTGTGAACGCGCGTAGCTAATTAAAACGTCAGAAACATTCTGGCCGCTGAGGGTGATAGTTTCTGCGCCTAATTTTTCAGCCAAACGCATCATTTCCGCTATGATAGTTCTGGTTTTTCTATTCTCTACCTGTGAGGGAATGTCAACATGCGCGACTATCCATTCAACGCCTAAACTTGAAGCAATACGTTTGCCGGCGCGTATTAATCTGTCAGCATGCGGGTTGGAACCTATACATACCAAGAAACGGTCCCTGACGCTCCATACTTTTGCCACAGAATAGGTTTCTTTATAAGAACGCATCTTAGCGTCAACTAACCTGGAGGTATATTGAAGAGCCAATTGCCGTAATGCGATAAGATTTCCTATTTGGAAAAAATTTTTAACTGCTCGCTGGGCCTGATCACCAAGATAGACCTTGCCGTCATTGAGGCGTTTCAGGAGATCTTCAGGCGGAAGATCTACCAATTCTATGTCTTCTGTTTTTTCCAGGAAAGTGTCAGGAACGGTTTCGTGGACGGTTATGCCGGTAACTTGTGCAACCACATCATTTGCACTTTCGCAGTGCTGAACATTTAAAGTAGTATAAACATCAATACCTGCCTCCAACAACTCCGCAACATCCTGCCAGCGTTTTAGATAGCGGGATCCGGGAGCATTCGAATGGGCCAATTCATCAACCAAGATTAATGCGGGGTGCCTTTTTAAAGCGAGGTCAATATCAAATTCACGAATCTCGATATTTTTATATTGTAACTTTTTTACCGGAAGAATTTCCAGGCCTTCCAAAAGAGCATCGGTTTCGGCACGATTATGCGTTTCTACATAACCTGCAACCACATCAACGCCTTCTTTTTT
>JBAYMZ010000259.1:0-2524 GCA_041663385.1 Candidatus Omnitrophota bacterium | reverse complement strand
ATAATAAAATATATTACGCCTTTATTCCTAATTTTTATACTCGGATTTTGGTTTTTTCAGCAGGCATTGCCGTGTTTTCTTTTAAAAGGCGTGCCAAAAGAAAACGTACCTTTTATTTTAGCTACGCGTTTAGGTTTCGTGGGTGTATTTTTATTGATCGTTTTTTTAGTGCGTAAAGCACACAGGGCTAAATTAAAAGGGCAGAAAAGGTAACACGTAACAGGTAATAAGTATCACGTGATACATGTTACGTGATGCTTGCGACAAATAAGTAACTAAATATGACCATAGCCGGTTGGATATTCTTAATTCTTTCCTGGGGGGCAATAATGGCTCTGGTCATTTTTTGTGTTTGCCGGGTTTTTAAGGAGCCCTACAAGGATCTATAATAGAGATGAAACTAAAAGTAAAATTTTTATTTATTTTATCGGCAACATTTATCCTTTCTTTTCTTTGTTTTAATATTTTATATACGCAGGCATCTTCTTATTCTGATGCCTATAAATCTTTTCAAAAATTAGAGGATAAAGTATCGGCGCTGGCAAAAGATTTTAAGGGAGATTATTCCTTTATCATAAAAGACGCGCAAAAGCCTTTTCTTGAAATTTCGCGAGGCGAAAACCGGATGTATCCGGCGGCAAGTCTGATAAAACTGCCGATTGCCGCGGTTGCATTTAAAGCGGTAAAAGAAAATAAAGTGTCCCTTGATGATAAATTTATGATCCGGGCAAAGGATATTACCAGTGGCTCAGGGATTATAAAAACCATGCCTACCCCGGTTTGCTTAACCTTTCAGGAAATTATCGAAATAATGATTTCCAGTAGCGATAATACCGCGACAAACAAAATTATTGATATTCTGGGGTATAGTTATATTAACAGTGGTTTTAAAAAGCTTGGGTTAAAGCATACGGTTTTAAAGAGAAAAATGATGGATTTTTCAAAGCGTAAAAAAGGTGTTGAAAATTATACGAGCGCGTCTGATATTGTTTATTTGCTTGAGAAAATATACAAAGAAGATCTTATTGATTATGATTCTTCCCGTCTTATGCTTTCATTCTTGAGCGGCCAGAAGATAAAAGACCGCATTCCAAGATATCTTCCTAAAGATACTAAGGTCGCGCATAAAACCGGGCTTGAAAAAGGTGTGGTGCATGACGCTGGCATAATTTTTTCAAGTAAAGGCGATTATGTTGTCTGTGTCCTTACCAAAAAGGTAAAGAGTTATAGCAACGCGAAGAAATTCATTGCCCGCCTTTCGCTGATTACGTATAATAATTTGTATCAATAATAGTATTTTAGTTTTTAGCCGGAATGATTATGAATTTTGAATTGGTATTTAAAATGACTATCGCGTTTGTAGTTCTTGGCGCATGTTTTGCCGCCGGAATTTTTTTTAAACGAGTAGGGTATAAAATATTTGTAAAGTGGGCGAAGAAAACTAAATGGCATGCGGATGACGCGTTTGTGCCGGCTCTTCGCGGCCATCTTTTCTTTTGGTTTATTCTGCTTGGCGCATACTTTGCTTCGACTATTCTGTTTCGTCAAACCGTTCTTGCAAATATAATTAAGGGCCTGGTTACGCTTTTTATTCTTTCTCTTACTTTGCTTCTTTCCAGGACCATTTCTTCAGTTATTAAGATTTATTCCGAACAAGCCAAAACTACAGTTGGGATGAGTGAGCTTATCCAGGGTATTGCCCGTTCCATAGTTCTATTGGTTGGCTTTTTAATGATTCTTAATAATCTTGGTATTTCCATAACCCCTTTACTCACGACGTTAGGCATTGGCGGCCTCGCTGTTGCGTTGGCATTGCAGGACACACTTTCTAACTTTTTTGCCGGTATCCATGTGGTTGCCGCAAAACAAATACGTATCGGAGATTTTATTAAGTCAGATGGCGGGATAGAGGGGTATGTCGCGGATATTAACTGGAGGACGACTAAAATACGAATGCTTTCTGATAATATGGTTTTTATTCCGAACTTGAAGCTGTCACAATCGGTTATAACTAATTATTGTTTTCCGCAGAAAGAATTAAATGTTGCTATTGAGTTGGGAGTCCATTGTAATAGCGATTTGGATGAAGTTGAAAAGGCAACGCTTGAAGCGGCGAAAGAGGCAATGCAGGATGAATCAGGATCTCAGGCTAATTTTTCGCCATCAGTTTCATTCAACGGGTTTGGCGAATCGAGTATTAACTTAACTGTGGTATTGCGCGCGAAGGAATTTATTTATCAGTCCCGCCTAAAACATAAGTTTATTAAATTGTTACACAAAAAATATAAGGAAAAAGGTATTGTTATCCCGTATCCGATTCGAGCGATTAATATAACGCAGGAAGATACGCATAAATATCTCGGTAAAGGTTAAAGCAGTAAAACATATTGGTCAATTTAGGTTACGAAAGTTACGAATGTTACGCAGGTTGCGAAGGTTACACTAAGCACGAAGTTTTGAATGTAACATCAGTAACCTTCGCAACATCCCGTAACCTACGTAACTTATAAAAATATTAAAAATT
>JBAYMZ010000258.1:0-2537 GCA_041663385.1 Candidatus Omnitrophota bacterium | reverse complement strand
AATTTATCGCCGGCATCCCGCGGCAAAATTACTGCAGCCTGTACTTTATCTATCGGGAAAAGCCATCCGTTGCCGGTAACGTTCCAATACAATTCATCAAAATCCCTGAAAAACCCGATCTGTCTGTCAGTTTTATAAGTAATAGTGTAGTTATATTCACCGGGCGCCAGATAAACATTTTTATTGCCGATATAAACCCTCTTTCCATTACTTAGAGAAGTCACGCGATAATCATCTTTTGCGCCGTTACGTAAAACCTCTACCACAGTAAAATCAACAAGCAATTTGCTGCCGTATTTAGTTTTATAATTTGTGGGAAAATCGCGGTATATGCCGCGTTTAATCACATCTCCCTTTACGGTAACTTTTATATTTTCAGTTACCAACACCGTTGAATCTTCGTTTACAATTATTTGGCTGTCATAGGAAATAATACGTTCGTCCTGCGGCAATGACGCATAGGAAGAAACAGCGGATAAAAAACAAATAAAAAATAAAAAAATATTTTTTCTCAACAAAACATCAGCCTCCAAATTCTATATCCGGAGATTTACGCTCAGTAGCGTACTCTATTTCAAAAAACTGAGCCGGCTCAAAATGAAAGATATTGGCAACTATGTTGTTAGGTGAAGTTTGAATGCTGACGTTATAATCACGCACTGTTCCATTGTAATACCTGCGCGCCAACTGAAGGTTGTCTTCCACATTAGATATGTTTTTCTGCAAATCAATAAAACTTATGTTGGCTTTTAAATCAGGATAATTTTCGGCAATAGCAAAGATGCTTTTTAGGCCTTGAGACAGGTTATTCTCCAGTTGAGGGTTGTTTTTATTATTCTTCGAATTTACAATTTCATTACGAAGAGCGGTTACTTTTTCAAAAACCCCCTGCTCATATTTAGCATAACCCTTAACGGTTTCAACCAGGTTTGGTATTAAATCATGCCGCCTCTTTAGCTGAACGTCAATATCACTCCAGGCTTCCTTGACAAAAAAACGATACCTGATAAGCCGGTTATAAATAACGGCCGTACCGATTATGATTAAAAAAATAGCTAAAATAGTTAGCAGCATAAACACCTCTAAACCAAATCCCACCCCTGGGCGGGCTTTGGTTAATCTTCACTAAGCAAGCTCAAAAGAAAACTTATAATACTAAAAAGCAACGCGCCAAAAAATGCCGGCCAGAATCCGGTTATGGTAAAGCCTTTTACGATTTTAGAAACCAAATAAAAAAGGAACCCATTGATAAACAAAGTAAATACACCTAAGGTAATGATATTTATCGGCAACGTAACAAGAACTATTAATGGCCGTAAAAATGCGTTAACTATACCAAGCACAAACGCAACAACCACCACAATCCAGGTATTGCTTATTTCGATTCCTTTTATGATATGCGCTACAATAAGTATACTTAAAGAGTTAACTCCCCACCTTACTAAAAATCTACTCATAGCACCCTCCTTAATGAGCACGTGATTTTTCCAAGCCATAAACTGTCCGAAGGGCAGGCATGGCTCAGAAAAATCACAGTGCGAACAGGGCAATAAAATTTATACTTAAATTATCTATTTCTTAAAACTATTTTTCTTCGTAAATCATCAGGATCTTACCGGTATCACCGTCTACAAAAACCCAAATATCATCGCGCACAGATTCTTCAAAATCAAAATATATTGTGTGATATTTCTTCTCTTTTAAAACCCCTTGAGGAAGATTTCCGTTATTGGGGTCTTGGGGATTTTTTGTAACCATCTCTCCCCAGGCTTGCCATTTCTGGTTATCTTTATCATAAGTTACAACCGCGTCTTCAAAAGCTATAGCCTGTCCCGTAAGCGCATCTTTAGCCACAGCTACCACCTCTGTTTCAGTTAAATTTTTAGCAAACACAGGGGCCACAAACATAAACACAAACATGAACATAAACAACAGGATAACTGAACAACCTTTTTTCCGCATACGCATTACCTCCTTTCTGATGAGCCCATGATTTTTCTAAGCCCAATACGCCCGGTAAAAGTAAACAACACTTTTACTTCTTTGTAACCCTAAAAGTTATAAAACTTCTATCACTTTTTAAACCGCTATTAGTTACCTGCCGTAAGCTCCATGTATAAACCTGGTGATTTTCGAACAAGCTCGCATCAATTTTTATTGAAGACTGGTTAAAAGGTAAGATTTTCTTAAGTATCAAATCGCCACTAAACATATCTGCGCCTTTATATAAATTGAATTCATAACGATCAATGCCAATATTGGCATGCCACCATTTGAATTCAAGCATATCACCAACTATAACAGCTTCGTCATATATCGGAAAAACCAGATGTGGCTCAGGCGGCCTTTCAAATGAACGCGAGGGGCTAAACCCAAATTCTCTTGCAAAAAGCGGTACAGCGCATAAAGAAATTAAAACAATTATTATCAAAAATTTAGTTTTGTTTTTCATTATCTCATACTGATAAAAGTCATCTCCGCGGCAAAAATTATCTTACAAGGCTATTTTGTAATTCTAAAAGTATTGAAACTTTTTT
>JBAYMZ010000257.1:0-2547 GCA_041663385.1 Candidatus Omnitrophota bacterium | reverse complement strand
TAATCGGAATATTTGGCGCCTATCTTGCTTTTGTTTTGAGATTTTTATTCGGCAGAGCTTCATATTTTCTGCCCTTTTGCCTGCTGTGCCTTGGCCTTCGGGAAGTCGGCGTTCTTCGATTTCATGGAATAAGTAAAAGTAAAACCATAGACATTATTTCCTTTTTTATATTTATTACCGCGCTTTCGGCTTTAAGCGGAATTTTAATTCCCAATAATGCCCGCGGCTGGGAATATTCAGACGGAATAGTCGGGTTTTATCTCGCGCAATTTTTCGAGCAGTACCTTGGGTTTAGCGGTTCTTTGATTGTCCTTGGCTTGACACTTGTAATAATGAGTATTTTATTTTTCTGTTTCTTTTTTGTGGATTTTTTTAGAGGAGTAAGTTTTGTCGCCGGCAACTTTTTTATGTTTTTGAAAGCAAGATTGAACAAAGGAAGCATGAATGAAGAAATCGTGATCCCAAGAAAGAAGAAAATAAAGTTGGAAGAAGAGGAAGTAGATAAAAAACTAAAAGAAGAAATCCTTGCGCCGATAAAAAAGCCGGCGATAAAACCTGAGATAAAAATGTATACGCCTAAAGTAAGTTCAGGGATAGCTGCAGCCAGTAACGCCAAGAGCGTTTTAAACGTAAAGAGCCAAGACAAAGAAGAAATTAAAAAGCAGATTGACGACTTAGCTGCGGGAGGAGCGAAGAAGTTTAACCCCGATACATACAAATTACCTTCGCTTGATCTTTTAAAAGTTCCGCCTGCCCTTGATTATCGTGAGGTAAAAGAAGATATAGAGGCCAGCATAAAAAATCTTGAAGAAACGCTTTCGGATTTTGGCGTTGACGCAAAAGTGGTAAGCGTCCAGAAGGGCCCGGTGGTTACAATGTATGAACTTGAACCCGCGCCGGGAGTAAAAATCACAAAAATATCCGCTCTTAGCGATGATATCGCGCTGGCTATGAAATCTTCTTCCGTAAGAGTTGTTGCGCCTATCCCTGGAAGAGGAACAGTCGGTGTTGAAATTCCTAATGAGAAAAAACACCTTGTCTATTTAAGAGAAATCTTAGAGGATAAGGTATTTATCGATGCCCCTTCAAAGCTTACTTTAACTATCGGTAAAGATGTTTCCGGTAATCCTGTGGTAGCAGACTTGAAGGAAATGCCGCATCTTTTAATTGCCGGCACGACAGGCTCCGGAAAAACTGTTTGTGTTAATACTATAATTACTTCAATATTATTCAAAGCTAAGCCTGACGAAGTAAAATTTATTCTTGTTGACCCGAAAATGGTTGAGCTTGCTCCTTTTGCCGGCATACCGCATTTATTGCATCCGATTATTTATGAATCAAAAAAAGCATTTGTTACTTTAAATTGGGCGGTTGAAGAAATGGAAAGGCGCTATCATCTTCTTGCTGCTGAAGGCGCAAGAAACATTGATGTTTATAACGCTAAGGGCAAGAAAATGCCTTTTATCGTAATCATCGTTGATGAGTTGGCTGACCTTATGGTAGTCGCGAAAGAGAGTATAGAAGTTTCCATACAACGCCTCGCGCAGTTGTCGCGCGCAGTTGGTATTCATCTTATTCTTGCAACACAAAGGCCTTCGGTTGATGTCATAACCGGAGTTATAAAAGCAAATTTTCCTGCGAGGATTTCTTTTAAGGTTTCTTCAAAAGTGGATTCACGCACAGTATTAGACGTAATGGGCGCGGATAAGCTTTTAGGCAAGGGTGATCTTTTATTTCTTAAGCCAGGAGCTCCTAAATTAATACGTACCCAAGGCTCTCTCATAGATGATGAGGATATTAATAATCTTGTCGCTTTTATTAAAGCCCAAGGCGCTCCTGTGTATGAAGAAGGTATTTTGGAGGGAGAGAAAAAAGCAGCTACAAATATCATGGCAGATGAGCTGCTTGGGGAAGCCATCAAGACAGTCTTACAGGCTCATCAGGCGTCGGCCTCGATTTTACAAAGGCGCTTGCGTGTGGGTTACACCCGCGCGGCAAGATTGCTTGATCTTATGGAACAGCAGGGCGTGGTAGGGCCTTTTTGCGGCAGTAAAGCCAGGGAGATTCTGGTAGATCCTGAAGAATTCTTGAAAGAAAAAGAAGGGGTAATATGACAACACAAGAGCTTTGCGAAAAACTTCGTCAAAAAAGAACTGAACTTGGTTTAAACATTGAAGAGGTTGTTGAAAAAACAAAACTTTATCCTTCAGTCATAAGAGATATAGAATCAGGAAATTTAAATAATATAGCCTCGGCGTATCTTAAAGGTTATATAAGGATCTACGCTTCCTTTTTAAATGTAAATTTAGAGGATGCATTTGAGAATCTTAATCTATCGGGCGCGCCCAAAAACAAGCTATCAGCAAATAGGCATGAGGCTGCAAAGGAAAAAACTAAACCGGAAACATCTTCGGAGCCTAATTTCAAGCGAAAATCACTGCCGCCAGTCATTAAGAAAATTATACTTTATGTTATTGTCATCGCGATTGCTCTTCCGATTTTACTGGCCTTTGTCAGATTTATTTCAAAAAATATTTCTCATGCTCC
>JBAYMZ010000256.1:0-2563 GCA_041663385.1 Candidatus Omnitrophota bacterium | reverse complement strand
TTGGCTTGAAGATAGAAGATGGAAAATAGAAGATAGATACACAAAAACATCTATCTTCGCCCTTCTATTATCTATTTTCAAACTATCAATTTCTATTTAATCTTACGCGCGCCGGGCAAAACCGCTTGGGTTACGTTAGGTAAATGCCCGAATATATTTTGATAAGTTTGATTGTAGCTATCTTTTCCGCAAATTAATGACGAGGCAAGCGGCATTACTTTTTTTGCTTCCTTACTTAAAGCCGCTGAAATATTTTGGATATCCCATTGCGCGTGTGTGTCCTCTCTTAAGCGCGATATATGGTAGAGCTCGCGAAGATTCACCCGCATCAACACCCTTTTTCTGTGCGCATTGGTTAAAATGTAAGGCGCGGCAATAGAATTCTTTTTATTAATAGCGATATAAGCTTCATTAGTCTTATCAACAATTTCCCGAAAATATTTTTCCATCCCGATTTCTTTTATGGATTCAGGGATTGTCAGGCCCAAATTCGGATCATAGCTTTGCGCGGTAATCGTAGACATTCTATGGCGCTTAAGCTGGCCAAAACAGGCTGCTGATAAAACAATATTAAAGGTCAAATTCGCGTATTCAAATTCACGCAGCATCGAATCATAAAACTGCATATTCTGCCACGCGGCCTTAAAAATCTTTTTACTTTTTTCCTGATTTAATTTAGCGGCAATGGCTTTACATTGTTTATAGGTTGAATTCCCGGATGCATGCAAAAGCGCTGCTAAAATTAATTTATCTCCGTCTTTAGAGAATTCCACCAACTCAACTTCTTTTATCCAGCTCTTGTTTACAAGGGCTGGATTTATCTTTTTCGTTTGTATTTTTTCTGATTTTTTAAGAAACTCTTTCACGGTTTCTCTTAATTCAGGGTATGTTTTTTGATCACGAGCATTTGCCTGGCAAAAAATCACGATTGAAGGCGCAACCGGGCTAACCTGTTCATAGATAAGTTTACCTAAATTTCTTACTTCTGATAATTGCGAGGAAGCAAACCTACGCAACAACAACTCTAAAACACGCGCATTGATCGTCATGCCGACTTGCGATTCTGTAGCTAAAGCGGTAATGTAACGCGCGTCTTCCTTCGCCCAGCCTTCAAGCAAATTATGCTTCTTTGGGTCAGCGGCTAAATCTTTGTGCTTTTTAAACACATAATCTTTTAAATTTTCAAAAAGTTTGAAATAAGCTTGGTTTTGGATATGTATTGTCTTTACGAATAACGCTTCTTCTTTTGTGCCTTTTATTTCCTCAGGTATAACAAAATCTTTATCTAAAGTTATATAACGCTGTGATTTTTCAGTATAGGAACAGAGCCTGAATTTTTCAGCTTCCTCCATGCTCAACCGCGACACGCCTAAAATATCTAAGTTAAATACCGCGTGCTCGGCCACCGAGTGATGGCCCATCTTAAAAATAATTGTTTGATTGGATTTGCGGCTGCGTTCAACTTCTTTGCGCGCATCAGTTCTGATTTCATTTATCGGGCGCGGGTCGCGGCTGATGCGGGCGTAAGCGGCAGAAAGCACCTCCGGAGTTATGTCCGCGCGTTTGGCGCCTGAACTCTCCTCAAGCTCTCTTAATACTTCCGTATCAACATTAATCCCTGCCAAGTAAACCTTCATAAATTATTCTCCGTATAGCCTTCGCGCCAATAAATTTAATTTTTGTAAAAGTGTGGATATGTTTTGATGGCTCAGGTCCCCATCTACTGTGTAATTAGGCTTTTTAATAAAAAGGCTTTTGCTACTTATAACCAGCTCAACAAAACCATCATAAAAAAATTCTTTTATCGTTTCTTTAATCGCCGAGTTGTTAAGATAATCCACTGTTTGTTTGTGATTATTGGAAAAAATAAGAAACTCGCTATCAAACGATTCATCATTAATTTTAACTTCACGAATTATACCCAACTTTTTTCCTAAACCAGCAAGCATAGGTTCTTTGTATATGCGCAGTACAAAAGAAGAAGTTTTTAAGACAGAAACTATCAAATACGGCGGTGAATTTTTCCCCGCGGGAAAAAGATTAATTGAAAAGCTAAGCCCTTGATATTCGCCGGTAAACCTCGGCCAAAAACAAAATTTTGAAATACTGCCGTTTAAATGGCCTGACAAATTTTTGAATTTTCTTTTACCAGACAAGGAAGAGGCTCCATAAAAAAACAAAACCACTAAAGAAATAAATATTATTGGAAAAAAAATATCGAAAAAAGTATGGTGCATTTGTTTTTAAAACGTAACTTAGCCCCCATTATCCCACCTACGAGATAATTCGCGCTATCATTTTCCCTACGTGCTACACGCTCGCCAAGGGCTTTATCACCCCACGCCCAGCCTGTATAAATAATTTTTAATGAGTCTGGGTGCGGGACAATTCGCACTATCATTTTTCCTGCGCCAATAGTGGCTTAAAAAATGATGTGCTTGTTATGGTGGAGCCGGCGGGAGTTGAACCCGCGACCTCTTGCATGCCATGCAAGCGTACTCCCAACTGTACTACGGCCCCGTTGAAAAAGAAAACTATTCAGGGTTATTCCTTATTTTTCAAC
>JBAYMZ010000255.1:0-2563 GCA_041663385.1 Candidatus Omnitrophota bacterium | reverse complement strand
CTTGAACCTATCAAATCTAATTTATTTATAAATTCTTGGATCTCTTCCTTGGAAGGAACAACCTTATTTTTGATCTTTATTTTAACCACTTCTTCCTCAGGTTGTTTCTGCGCAGACGTTTCACCTATCGGGGCTGTTTCGCTTGGTTTTTCAATTCTTTCTATATCATCTTTCCAGTAAGTTAATGCGACCCCCATATAATCAAGTTTTATATATTTCTCAGTGTCCTCAATAATTTTACCTTCGATAACTTTGCCAGATTTTAAGGTAATGGACTCTGAAAAAACATTTCCGCCAAAACACAAAATACTTAAAAACAACAATCCAATTTGCAATCCATTTATTTTAATGTTTACTATCATGAGGTCACTTCTGTGGTTTTTTCAATGTTTTTTTAATTACATTTATCTTCTTATCGACATCATTTCCTGTTTTCGAAAGACGTCTAAAAACATCTTCAGCCTCGCCAGGCTTAAGCCCCTCAATAGCCTTTCGTAACATTTCTTTTTCTTCAAAAATATTACGTTCCGCCACGAGAATAAGATCTGTGACATCCTTCGTTTGTATTGGTTTAATTAGATATCCACAAGCGCCATACTCGATAGCTTCGATACATGTCTCTAAGTCTGCTTTACCGGTTATCATTATAACTTGAGTCGCTAAATGATAATGGCGTACTTTTTTTAAAAAATCTATACCGTTTAGATTAGGCATCATAATATCGCAGAAAACTATTTCAATATCAGACTGCCTAACCTTTTCTAAGCCTTCCTCTCCGTCTGCGGCGGTTGCCACAGAATACTCCTGACGTTCAAGATTTTTCTTTAAAAATAACCGGATTTCTTCTTCGTCATCAATGATTAATATCTTTACTTTCTCTGGTGTCTCCATTTGCAATGCTTAACGTAAATTATCAACATAATCTTTTATGCCGGCTTCCAGGCTAAATTCAGGCGGGGTTTTAAAATTCTTTTTAAGTAAACTTATGTCTGCTTCTGTAAAATCTTGATAAAGCCCGGTAAAAGGATTATCGAAGTATTCCGGCTCTAAGTTTTTACCTATTGCCTTATTTAGCGCCGAAATAATATCATTAAAGCTGCGCGCCTTACCGGTTCCCACATTTATTATTAAATCTTTTTTTAGATTCAATGCTTCAGTCGTTAGACGAGCTGCATCTTTTACGTAAATAAAATCTCTTTTTTGTTCTCCGGATTTAAAAACCCGCGGCCGCTTGCCCTGTTTCATTTGCAAATAAAGTTGATAAATCATACTGGCTGCCGGCCCCTTATGAAACTCTCCCGGCCCGTAAACGTTAAAATAACGTATACCAACTAAAAGTGGAAGTATTTTTTTACCCATATATTTCCGAGCATGACAATCGCAAAGATATTTGGAGTATGCATAAGCATTAAGCGGCCGTGCCTCTTGGTCTTCCCTCATCGGGCTTGGGCCATTACCGTACACTCCTGCGCTTGAAATATAAACAAGCTTTATTTTTTTCTTTAAACAGAAATTAAATACCTTCTTAAACCCCTCAAAATTAACCATGATCATTTTTCTATCATCTTTTAATGTCGTGTCAGTAATCGCGGCCTCATGGATAATTGCGTCTACCTTCGGCAATTTTTGATAAACACTTTCGTCCAAAATATCCGCGCAAATCACTTCGCATTTGCTATTCTGTATATTTTTAAAATTCCCACTGGAAAAATTATCCAAGGCGATAACTTTATCGCCCCTATCTTCCAATATTTTTACTACATTCGAACCGATTAATCCGGCTGCGCCGGTAACAAGAACTTTCATATTACCCCTTATTTTAATGTCAAACGTATAACGTAATAAGTATCACGTCTTAAAACGCGTTACATGCTACCTATTACGTGATACATTAAAGCTTATGGAACTTATTATGTTCTCTTTCTAAATCTTCAATACGTTTTTCTAAACGATGTAAAACTTCAATTACCGGATCAGGCAATTTGTTGTGATCTAAAGCTACTCCGCTTACGTGTTTGGGTTCACGCTCAATCATTACTCTTCCTGGCACGCCCACAACTGTAGCGCTATCTGGAACATCACTTATTACAACCGAACCAGCGCCCACCCTTGCCTCATTACCTACTTTTATCGGCCCCAAAAGTATGGCGCCGGAACCGATAACCACTTCGTTGCCGATTGTTGGATGGCGTTTATGCTTCTCAAGAGACACTCCTCCAAGAACAACACCTTGATACATCAAGACGTCATCGCCTATTTCTGAAGTTTCACCGATAACCACCCCCATACCGTGGTCGATAAAAAACCTTCGTCCTATTGTTGCACCAGGATGGATTTCAATACCGGTAAAAAATCTTGAAATTTGAGAAATTATGCGCGCTTCAATTTTAAGGCCTTTAATCCAAAGTAAATGCGTAAAACGATAGGCCCAAATCGCGTGTAGGCCGGAATAGCAGAATATAACCTCTAGCTTGCTGCGGGCAGCAGGATCCTCCCTAAATACCGTCTCGATATCTTCCTTAAATCTGGCAAAGATATTCATGGTTATTTACCCACAGATGGG
>JBAYMZ010000254.1:0-2572 GCA_041663385.1 Candidatus Omnitrophota bacterium | reverse complement strand
CCTGACAGGGAACGAAACGTACGCTATTAATCTTATTAAAAGTTTAATAGCTGTTTACCCCAATGAAGATTGGCTGGTATATGTTAGTGCCGAAGGTGTATCACAATTAAAGGATATCAACAAAGGGAAAGTTATTTTAAAAGAACTTAAATCTAAAAATCCAATTGAAAGATATCTTTTTGAGCTGCCTAAACTGCTCAATTCTGACCGGCCGGATGTTTTACACACTCAATACCATGGGCCGATTCCTTTGGTCTGCCCGGTTGCGCTTACGGTGCATGACATAAGCTATGAAAGGTATCCTCAATATTTTTCATTCCTTGATCAATTACGGCTTAAAATATTTGTCCCGTTTTTTATAAAACAGTCAGCGCAGGTTATTACTATTTCAGAATTTTCAAAAAAAGAGATTGTCGCTAAATATAATGTTGATACCAAAAAAGTATCTGTCATCTATTGCGGAATCGATAGCGATTTTTTTAATTTCAAAGAAGAGGATAGCGACAAAAATATTTTAGATAGTTTAGGCGTAAGGCAGCCATATTTGCTTTATGTGGGTGCTTTACAGCCAAGGAAGAACGTAGAAGGGGCGCTTAAAGCAGCCTTACCGCTTATCAAAAAAAACCCGTTGCTTAAAATCATTATTGTTGGACCGAAAGCCTGGAAATATTCCGGCATACAAAAAGTTATCGCTCAAGAAAGCGATCTTAAGAAAGCCGTGATGTTTACGGGTTTTGTAGAGAAAATAGCCCTCCGGGCGCTGTATAGAAATTCTTTGGCATTTGTATACATACCTTTTTATGAAGGGTTTGGGTTGCCGGTGATTGAAGCAATGGCTTGCGGCAGCCCGGTTATAACATCGAATGTTACTTCTTTACCTGAGGTTGCCGGAGAAGCAGCCATATTGGTTGACCCTCAAAATTTGAATGAAATAACTACAGCTATGGATAGAATAGTTTCTTCAGCGGCGTTGAGAGATGAACTTAGGCAAAAAGGTTTCAGGAGAGCCAAGGATTTTAGTTGGCAAAAGGCGGCTAAAGAAACTTTTGCAATATATCAAAAGGCAGCAGGTTTAAATGATGCTTAATCCGCGTTTGAGCATAATAATAGTAAATTGGAATACCAGCGGGCTGCTTAAAAGCTGCCTTGATTCATTGTTTAATGGAGAAATAAAATATTCTTTTGAAGTTATAGTCGTTGATAATAATTCTTTGGATGATTCGGTCCAAATGCTGGAAAATAGGTTTCCAAATGTTAGATTAATTCAAAATAAACATAATATAGGGTTTGCCAAAGCGAATAATCAGGGCATTCAAAATTCCAACGGAGAATATATTCTTTTGCTCAATTCGGATACGGAAATTCTTAAAGTAGATATTTTGGAGAAGTGGATTGATTTTATGGATTCGCATGAACAAGCCGGAGCAAGTGGATGCAAGCTTGTTTTCCCCGATGGTTCTCATCAAGTTGGCGATGCGGGGTTTAAGCCGGGGGTATTTACCGCGTTCAACCACGCCTTTTTTTTATCCAAAATATGCCCGGCTTTATTTAAAGGCGTATTCGTTTGCTCTAAAAAAATAAATCAGCCTCAAGAAGTTGATTGGATAAGTGGAGCGGACCTTATGCTTAGAAAATCTATACTTAAAGAAGTGGGTTTGTTAGACGAAAGTATTTTTATGTTTGCTGAAGATGTTGAGTTTGGATGCCGAATAAAAGAAAATGGGTATAAGGTTTTTTATTTGCCGTATTTTAATATAATACATTTACAGGGCGGAAGCCATAAGGATGGGCCGGAAAATATCAGTTGCCTTTGGTTGCAGAATTTAAGATATATATACGGAATTAATAAGAAAAATACGCTTTTTTTATTCGATTTTTTTATGATAATAGGTATGTATTTAAGAATGGTTTTATATTTTCTTGCTTATATATTTACGAAGAATGAAAAGTATAATAAAAAGTCAAAACATATGGCTATTTATGGAACGTATCTGTGTAATACCTTTGGGGTAACACCAGCTAAAGAGAAGGCCAGGTAAAAATGCCCGGCATAATATTATCTGTCATAATTCCAACATATAATCGAGAGGAAATCCTAAAAAAGTGCATCAATGCTTTTTTAATTCAAAATATTCCAAATGAAAATTTCGAGATAATTATTGTCGATAATGGCACAGATGCCGCTGTTGTAGATAGCGCGAGTAAATTATCGTTGCCTTCGCAGCTTAATATTCAATATTTGAAAATACCGGATAAGGGGGCTAACCGAGCAAGAAACAAAGGTATTTCAGCCGCAAAAGGCAGATTATTGTTTTTTATTAATGATGATACGATAGCGTCCCCCGAATTGATACAAGAACATATTGCTTGGCACGGTGATAATTTTTCAGAAAACATTGCGGTTTTAGGTAAAATGCAGGCATCGCCAGACGTTGAACCCACGGGGTTTAATAAATTGCACCTGGATGCTAACTATAGAAAAATCATTTCGGGGGCAGAGATAGACTGGAGATATTTTTTCACCTGTAATATTTCGGTTAAGAAAAGTTTTTTAGAAAAATTTGGGACTTTT
>JBAYMZ010000253.1:0-2573 GCA_041663385.1 Candidatus Omnitrophota bacterium | reverse complement strand
GGAATCTGGTGAAATTACCAGAGAAAAAGCAGAGCCACGGCTGATAAAAGATATAGCCGGTAAAGATTTTAACAGGATACCTACCGGCATTAATGAATTTGATCGCATTGTCGGTAACGGATTGGTCTCTGGCGAAGTAATACTTGTCGGCGGAGAACCTGGTGTTGGTAAATCCACTCTTCTTTTAGAAATAAGTTCGAAGTTAGCTTCAAAAGGTAAAACCCTCTATGTAAGCGCGGAAGAATCACCTGAACAGGTAACCTTACGTGCTAACAGATTAAATGCCACACCGGATAATCTTTACATTCTGGGAGAAGATAATTTAGAAGTGGTTTTTACCTATATAAAAGAGCAGGCTTTTAAATTTATAGTTGTTGATTCAATACAAGTTGTCTATTCGTCACGCTATGAAGGGGCCAAGGGAAGCGTTTCACAAATTAAAGGCTGCGCAGATTATCTTACGCAGATAGCTAAAACTTTAGGCGTAGTTATTTTTATTGTCGGCCATGTTACCAAAGAGGGTATAATCGCCGGCCCAAAATTGCTGGAGCATATTGTTGATTGTGTTCTTTATTTTGAAGGCGAATTACTTTCAAATTATAGAATTCTTCGGGCGATGAAGAACAGGTTCGGGCCAACCGGAGATATTGCTGTTTTTGAAATGCTATCTACCGGCTTAAAGGAAGTAGAAAAAACAACGGATATCTTTTTGCCGCATAGGGATGAGGCAATCGCGGGAAGCTCAGTTGTTTGCGTCATAGAAGGGCTTAGGCCTTTACTTATAGAGTTACAATCATTAGTCAGCCGGGCGAGTTTTGGGGTAGTCAGGAGGCGAAGCCTTGGTTTTGATTTTAACCGATTTTCCCTTCTTATTGCAATAATCGAAAAAAGACTTAAAATGTCACTTTCCAGCGAAGACGTATTTTTAAATGTTGCCGGAGGAATTAAAGTAAGCGATACCGCGGCTGACCTCGGGGCAACGCTCGCGATGATTTCAAGTTATAAGGAAAAAGAACTCCCTTTAAACAGTGTTTTTATAGGGGAAGTGGGTTTGGCTGGAGAGCTAAGAAGGGTAAATAATATAAATTTGAGGCTCAAAGAGATAGAAAGAGCCGGCTTTAATTTGTGTTTTATCCCGGAGAGCAATTTAAAAGACGTTGATAAGAAGTTTAAGTTAAAGATTAATGGGTTTTCTTCTTTAAAGGATCTGGTCGAAAAAATTTGGAGGTAGTATGAAAAGTTTATTCGTTTTACGTATTTTTTTCGTTTTTTTATGTACGGCGGCAGCCTTTAAACTGGGCATCATTGCTCCTGTTTGGGCGGCGGTTTTCGGTTTTGTCGGCGGCCTTATTGTGGTATTTTTTGAAGTTTTTGCAAGAAAAGTTTCCTTAAAAGGGCTTTCTTCGGTGGTATTTGGCATGGCCCTTGGAATTTTGCTTGCCTGGATATTCAGCAAAGCGCTTGAGCTTTTTCTTCTTCCGAAAGAAGTAATGGACAACGCCAAGATATTTGTTACGTTTGTGTTTATTTATTTTGGTTTGACACTAGGGCTTAAAGGCCGCGGCGAGTTTAATTTAATTATTCCCTATGTGAAATTTCAGCGCAAAGAATTAAAAGAAGAACCCATTGTCATTGATACCAGTATAATTATTGATGCCAGAATACTTGACATAGTAAAAACCGGGTTTCTTGAAGCGCGTTTTGTTGTCCCGCGTTTTGTGCTAAACGAATTGCAGGCTCTTGCTGATTCAACAGAGCATATGAAACGCCAGAAAGGTAAGCGCGGTATAGAGGTTTTACATTCCCTTAAAAAAGAGCAGAATATAGAAGTTGAAATTTACAGCGAAGACGTTGAAGGCGTAAAGAGTGTTGATGAAAAAGTGGTTGTGCTCGCGCAGACGCTTGACGCAAAAATTCTTACCACTGATTATAACTTAAATAGAATAGCTCAACTTCAGGGCGTAAAAGTTTTAAATATAAATGATCTCGCGAACGCCTTAAAGCCTACTTTTGTCGCCGGAGAACATTTTGCGGTTAAACTTATTAAAGAGGGCAAAGAGCACAATCAGGCAATCGGTTATCTTGAAGATGGAACGATGATTGTTGTGGAAAATGCCAAGTGGCTCATTGGAAAAACCGCAGATATCGAAGTAACATCGATCTTGCAATCCCCGAGCGGAAGAATAATATTTACGAAATTAGCGCAATAGTTTAGTCGGTTAATTTTAGGTTACGAATGTTACGAAGGTTACGTAGGTTACGAAGGTTACAGTAAAACACGATGTTTTAAATGTAACCTTCGTAACTTTCCGTAACATCCGTAACCTACGTAACATTAATTATATCAATATGGTTTTTAATGTTGGATTGGTAATAGTTTGTGCAGGCAAGGGTAAGCGCTTGGGCCAGGATAAGGCCGTAATTAAACTAAAAGGAAAACCTCTTTTTTTCCGCACGTACCAAGCTTTTAAGAATATTAAAGAGATAAAACAGATCGTTGTTGTTCTGCGGAAAGAGCATTTTCCCCGGGCAAGAAAACTAATTAACGACAAAAGGGTAATTTTTTGTGAGGG
>JBAYMZ010000252.1:0-2597 GCA_041663385.1 Candidatus Omnitrophota bacterium | reverse complement strand
CCAAAATATTTTTTTCCTCACATATTTATCCAATTTGCCTGTCGCCGCAGGAATCGAATTCAAAGATAGACATAATTTGCGCGAGAAAATACAAGAAGAGCAAAGCGGGAATGAAGGTAATTAAAGAAAAATGAATATTTCTAACGAAAAAATAACAAAATTTATTAAGAACATTTTGAAAGACCCATTGTTTTTGAAACATTGGGAAGACCCTTTTTATTATCATCGGCACGATGACGATAATCGATTGTCGGTAGTATTAGCTGGTCGTCGAGGCAAACCCTATCCCTATAGGGGCGATTCTTTTATGTTTATCCAAGATATGTATACAGGAATAATGCCTTTTATGGTGTATAGCGGTGAAAGGGAAAAATACCCGACAAAATTAGAATCAAATCTAAAACAAAGGGAAAGATTTATTTCCAGTGGCATATCGCAGGAGGGCCGTAATATATTTTTAGCAGACGCTTTATGCGATTTTGTAAGGACAACTGCTCACGCACTCTTTTCTCAAGGAGTTGCTTTCTATGAAATTGTTTATAAAAAAGATGCCAAAGGGAATATTGAAAGTTTTGATTTGGAATACTTACAGCCATTCTACTTAATTCATTTTTTTAATAATTATTATCAAATAATACCTTGGTGGGAAGCAAAAGAGTCACGAGCAAGAGTTAGGATAATAAAAATACCTGCCGAAAAAATATTAAAAATTGATTTTCCGAAACAATTTGGAGGGAAGAAAAAAATATGTTCTGTCTTAAAAAAATTATGGCAATTAAGTAAAGAAACCATTCCAGATTTTTATATGCAAACAATGAAAGATAATCAAAATATCGGATTTAATCTAAACGAATTCACAAAGGTTAAGTATCTGGAAATTGCGAGACTCGTAAAACATCTTGGTTGGAATCAGCGCCAATATTCCGATAATTATATTACGGAATATTATTCAGTAGTTAGATTCCTTCGTAAAAAGAAACTGGAGGCTGTTATTAGACAGGAGATTATTTTTAAATTAAATAAATGCCTTAACCGCGCACCGTTAAATATAGGAGAAAAGATTACTATGGAAAACCTATTTTCCGTCCAAGACGTTGAAAAACAAGAAAAACTACTTAAAAAAGGAAATATCAAATTCAAAGATATATTTGATGCGTTTAAAATCTAAGTTATTGATAATGGTAAAAATACAATATCCAAGTGGAGGAGCGGTTTAAAAAGTTATTATATAAGTAAGTGTAATCTTTTACCCTACTTTTAGTAGGGGGTAAAAGAGGAGGATTACACCATTTTCCTATATCAGTATATGATTCTTGTTATCTGTTAACTAAAGATATTGGTAGTTAGTGTTTGATATATAGTGCATACTCAAATCTTGGATAAAAATTACCAATTGGGATAGGGTGTCCCCGTCAAAAATAAAATATAGCGGTTTGGAAACTGGCACCACCCGAAAACCGAAAAAAGAGGCTTAATGCCTCTTTTCGACGATAACGACGATAGATTTTGAACTTTAATTAGGCTTAACAAGGGCTATTAATTCCCTCATTTGCTGCAAAGCTACGGTTGGATGCGGAAACATTTCATCCCACTTGATTTGTTCGTACCGCTTCGCTCCACGCGAGCCAATTAATCAACAAAGATCGCCGAAGAGGCGGTTTTTTGATAAAATGAAATAATTTTTCTCCACCGCTCCGACAGCGGGGTAGTTTAATCGGCCAATTCGGCTAATATTAAATGAAGCTCTCTAGGCAAACGCGACGGGATATCTTCGCTATTAAAATAATAAAATGGATACAGACAAAAAAACAGCAATAATTGTGGGAGTCTTATATATAATCGGGACGGTTTCGGGGATTATAAGCCGTATTATTTCCGGACCCATTCTAGGTGCTCCAAATTATTTAATCAAAGTTTCTGAAAATCAAAATCTCGTAATCGCGTCTCTCCTTGTGTTAACAATGGGCTTTTCGCTGGCCATGATGTCTGTTGTGTTGTATCCAATCCTGAAAAAACATAATAAAGTCTTATCCCTTGGGGTCGTTCTATTCAGAGGGGCGCTTGAGGCGGTTACGTATATCGCGGTGGTAGTCAACTGGTTATTACTGCTGACGGTAAGCCAGGAATATGTAAAAGCGGGAACTCCAACTGCTTCATATTTTCAAACTTTTGGCACCATGATGCTAAAAGCCGACGGGCAGATAGCCGCTATTGTATCAATCGTTTTCAGCTTGGGCGCTTTGATGATTTATTACGTATTTTATCAATCAAAACTAATCCCCAGGTGGCTATCTGGTTGGGGTATTATGGGAGCCATACCGTACCTTGCCGCGGGCTTGATGGCCCTGTTCGGCACAAATCCGGAGATCCTGATGCTGCCGCTCGCCCTGCAGGAAATGGTTATGGCGGTATGGCTTATTTTTAAGGGGTTCAATCCATCTGCGCTCGCTTCTCCGTTTGACAAACCAGGCACAGCCAAACGTTAGCAATAAAATTTATATTTTCTGAAGGAATTTCGCCTCCCGTGGTACGAACCCATTCGATTTTTATTTTACGTCCAATTTTCGATAATCGTCCCATTCTGCGAGCCCATTAGT
>JBAYMZ010000251.1:0-2611 GCA_041663385.1 Candidatus Omnitrophota bacterium | reverse complement strand
TTCTTCTCGCCAGGAATTTCTTTGCTAAGGAGTTTAGCTTTTCGTAAGGAATCTCACCTTTGCAGTGCTGTCTTACTTTTTCTTTGGCCTTCCTCATTTTTTTACGGTGGATTTTTTTAAGCACACTTTTGTATCTTGCCATTTTAACCTCCTCAATGAGACTTACGTTTTTTCAAGCCTTAAGGCGCAGAAAAAACGTTTAGTCGAATTGATCCCGCCGAACGCTGTAAAATTATCGTAGAGAATTTTACAGCATCTTCTGTGAGGCGGGATAATAAACCTTTTAATTTTCATGCTTCCTGCATGAAAAAACAACTATCATACCTTGTTTTTATACCACATAACAATTATTCTTGCAAGTAGGGTGGTCTTAAACCGTACCCTACTTGCAAGAGATTGTTGTTTTTAGCCCAGTGGCACAATCCAGAATTTCGTTGACATATTTTAAAAGAATACTAAAATACACATTCGCGGAGAAAAACTATGGATTTTAAAAAAAGAGAACATAGCAAACTTACATCGATTTTGCTTGTAATCGCTATTCTTTGCGTAGCTGGGGTTATTATATACCAGACCCACATAATCCGCTCGCTTAAAGAGGTTATTCAGGTTTCCGAAGAGCAGAAAATTCACGTAAACTTTGGGCCCTTGGAAGATAAGTTAAATAGCAAAGAAGGCACTTTGGCGGTTGTTAAGAAGAGCCAGGCGTCAATTAAGTTCGAAATCGAAGAGCTTAAGGCCAAATTAAATCAAACTGAAAGATTGCTCGATGAGGCTAATAAGCAAAAAGACGCATTGCAGCAGGAAAACGCCAGCATGGGCGCGCAAATCGCAGCATTAAAAGAAGAATTAAGATTGTGGGAAGGCCAGATTAACAATCTTTCAGAAAAAAATATGGTTATAGAAAGAAGGGCGCAAGGTTGGGAAGAGCTTAAAACAAGAATTTGGAATTTCAAGGTAAAAGCTCAAAAAGGAATAGACCGTATAAAAATGGAATTAGGCAATCGAGGATATATTACCAAAGAAGGCAAAACCACATTCAACCATAAAAATATAGTTGAATTAGAAAAAATAATCATCACGCGTTCCTCAGTAAGATAAGCCCCGTAACATTAACGCAATCGTTCCCACAGAAATCAATATTCTCTGGACATTTCAAAATTTAAGGATATCTTTGTGTAATTTTATGTAAAACAATCGATAATGAAGAAAGAATCTATGATTGTTTAAGAACAGATGTCATGGATTGTTGCGGGTTTACCCTGTTAGGTAGTAAACATCTAACAGGGTTCATACGGATAACATTTAAGTTTTATCCGTAATCATCCCTGCCTGCCGGTAAGCAGGCGTGAATCAGTCCTTAAAAATAAAAAATGGAAAACCTCAATATTATTCCTGATTGAAAAAAACAAAATCTGCGGTAGAATTTAATGAGCACATCATTTTTTCTGACTTCCTGTCTGAAAAAATGATAGTGCGAATTAACCCCGCCGAACGCTAAAAAATTATCGTAGAGAATTTTTTAGCATCTTCTGTGAGGCGGGGTAATGATAAATCAGCTTAATATTCTACAATATAAATTATGCCTAAAGAAAAAATTACAAACCGGCAAAAAAACATTCCAAGAATCATTAGAGAAAAACAACAAATACATAAGTATAAACTAAAAGTTTCCAGGAAAAAATAACTATTTATCCAATGCATTATGACGGTATAGAAAAAAGAAAATTTCATCGAGTACGCTGCCCCTGCAAAATATTAATTCATAATATTCCTGAGCGCAGTATTACAACTCATACCGAAAATATATCCGCCGGAGGAATACGCATTTTAACTGAAGGAAAAATTGATACGAATTCAGCCGTGGATATAGAGATAAAATTAAAAGAGCAGACAATAACTTGTAAAGGAAAAGTTGTCTGGGTGGTTGACAGGCAGAGCCCATATAAGAAAGGGATTATTTACCATGATACCGGCATAGAATTTCATGGAATAAAAGATGGCCAGAGAGACATTATCCATAATTTTATAAAATTTATCTGCAAATGAAGAAAACCTTTCTTTAAGGCCGTAGAGGCTTTGCTTGAATTTGTTGCATTAAGTAAAATTCTAAGATGGTTTCAAAAGTATTTTCATTAGGATATTTTGGCTTGGATGTTTATCCTGTTGAAATCGAAGTTGATATTCAAAGGGGCCTGCCTGCTGTATCTTTGATTGGCCTTGCGGATACCGCGCTTAGAGAAAGTAGAGACAGGGTCCGTTCCGGAATTAAAAACAGCAGCTTCAACTTTCCTTCCAGCAAAATTACCATAAACCTTGCTCCGGCAAACATTAAAAAAGAAGGTACGCATTTTGATTTAGCTATAGCCTTGGGTATTATTTCTTCTTCCTGTCAGGCTAATCTGGATGTGTCTTCTTATTTTATCTTAGGAGAACTTTCTTTAGAGGGTGAGTTGCGGCCGGTCAAAGGGGTATTCCCCATGGCATTACACGCAAGGAACGCAAATAAGAAAATAATTGTGCCTTCAGAAAATGCACATGAGGCAGCCTAAGTGAACGGTATAGAAATTTATCCGGATAAAAGATTAACGTAGTCAATATCGTTTTTATC
>JBAYMZ010000250.1:0-2615 GCA_041663385.1 Candidatus Omnitrophota bacterium | reverse complement strand
TCTTTTTTTGTTTAGTTTATTTACCATCGAATATATTTCCTATCTTTTTTGCGAGTGAAGCCTCCCCAGTCTAAACCTTGAGGCTTCCTCCTAAGCAGAAATCCTAAAAAGCATTCATCTCACGTAAAGCCCAGGGATTTCTGCGCAGGATTAAATTCTTAATATTATCCTTAAAAACTTCTCTGGAAAAACGCAGGGCATTTTTCCTTATGTGCTCTGGAGAGAATTCTTTTTCTTTTGCCTCAAAACTCTCTATTGCCTCAAGTAAAGACTCTTGCTTCTGCTCTTTAAAAAATAATCCTGTTGGATGCGCGCCGCTTAAATTGCCACCAAGTGGGGCAATTGTTTCCGCCAGCCCCCCTTTGCCATAAGCAATAACCGGCAAACCCGCGCTTTGGGCCTCTATTGCCGCGATGCCAAAATCCTCCTCTGCCATATAAACAAAAGCTTTTGCTTTTTGATAGAGCATTAGCAATTCCTTATCTCCCACCCAGCCTAAAAAACTAATGTTATTTGAAGTCTTTTTATCCTTTAGTTCTTTTTGCAAATTTCCGTCACCGACAATAATTAATTTCTTGTCAGACATACGATTAAACGCGTCTATTATAACATCTATTCGCTTATAAGGCACTAGTGCACAAACGCACAGGTAAAAATCTTCTCTTTTTGTGTTGTTGTCCAAAAAGAACTTGTCAACGTCAACCGGCGGATAAATAACTGCGGACTCACGCTGGTAAATATTTTTTATCCTATTTTGAATAGTTTCGGAGATAGCCACAAATTCATCAACTCTCCCTAAGGTGGCAAGGTCCCATTTTTTGAGGCGGTTGCTTACATTCTTAACGATTATTTTTTTAAGAGCCGAATAGGTGCCGAAATAATCATCAAAAAAAGACCAGACATAACGCATCGGCGTATAGCAGTAGCAAAGATGAAATGCTTTATCTGATTTTTTGGCGCCTTTTGCCACGCAATGGCTTGAACTTAAAATAAAATCATATTCTTTTAAATCAAAGCTTTCAATTGCCTTCGGGAATAAAGGAAGGTAATTACGATAGAGTTTTGACGATAAAGGCAAATGTTGTATAAAAGAAGTTTTTATAGGCAAGCGAGCTATCGTGGGAGACACCGAGCCTTTATTGTAAAGTAATGTAAAAACATCTGCTTGAGGGAAAAGCTCACAGAAAACTTCGAGGCATTTTTCACCCCCACGCATCCCGGTAAGCCAGTCGTGTATTATCGCAACTTTCATGGTTTAGTTCTAAGTTGTAAGTTCTAAGTTTTAAGTTATTGGTTTAGATTGCTCTTAATATTTTTATTTAACGCCTTGATGAGTCCATTGATCATTTTTGAGATACTTGTACATTTTTCATCTAGAATAACATATTGTTGTTTTTCTAAGTATCCAAGATCAAGAGCCAAAATTAGAAAATTTCTTGTTTCTTCTAGAGACCCCCTTGCGATATACAGAAATTTCATGAAATCTTTGTTGCTATATCTACCTGTACCTTCAGCAATATTAGCAGCTATAGAGCTAACTGCTCGACATATCTGCTCGGTTAATCTATATCTCTCAATGGGAGGGAAATTTTTGCTTATTTCATAAAGCTCTATAGTTAATTTGTGTGCTTCTTGCCATACTTTTAAATCTCTAAAGCTTGCCATTTATTCCATCTTCCATCTTACATCTTACAACTTACAACTTAGAACTTAGAACCTAACAGCTCTTCATAAATCGCTATCGTCTTATCCGCGGTAATTTTCCAGTCAAATCTGCTAATGTTTTTTAATCCTTTCTGGATAAGGCTCTCACGGAGGGCATCATCCGTCAAAACATTATGCAAAGCATTTGCTATCTGACTGATTGAATCAGGTGGAACCGCGCAAATAGAGTCACCACCTATCTCAAGATGCGGATCTATATTACTGCAAACCACACCCAAGCCACACTGTTGAGCTTCCAGAATCGTTAAGCCAAACCCCTCATGAAGCGACAAGTTACAAAAAACCGAAGACATGTTGTAAATCGCGGCCAACTCCCTGTCATCGGGAATCTCTCCGATATATAAAATATTTTTTTGCGTAAAATCAAAATGATGGTTTAAACGCCCTACCACAACAAGCCACACATCAGGAATTCTCTTCCTTAATTCAGAAAAAGACTCTAAAAGCATCTTGATATTTTTGTGCCTTCTGATACTGCCGACATACAAAATAAATTTGTCGGGTAATTTATATTTCTCTTTTATGCCTTGAAGGTACTTATTGTCTTCTATCCGGCAAAATTTTTTATCAATGCCTATATGGATTACGTCTATATTCATATTTTCTATTTTATAAATTTTTCGAAGAGAACATTCTGTTGAACGGGAATCACAAATTACCCTTTTGGCCGTCTTGATAACTCTTTCAATCATAAACTTCATATAAACCGAAGCAAACTTCTTGCTTGCGCCTTGAGGATAAACTATGTGGGTTAAATCATGAATAGTGGTGACAAGATTAAATTTTGCTAAAACAGGGATATTATAATGGGGTATGTGTAAAACATGCTGGCCAATTACTTTTTTAAGATGTAAAAACCCGAGTTGCTCCTGAGTTGAATAAATTGGGTG
>JBAYMZ010000249.1:0-2621 GCA_041663385.1 Candidatus Omnitrophota bacterium | reverse complement strand
CGCATTGTGATTATTTGCAATTGATATCCGAAACAGGTTTTATAGGGTTTATTTTTATAACCGCGTTTTTGGTATATTTTGTGCGGTTGTATGTTTTGACGGTACGTAAATTAAATTAAAATGAAAACCAAAATCACCACCCTCATCTTAAGCGTAATTTATTGCGGCTATCTTTTAACCTTGTGCGCGGCGGAGCATTATAAATCTACCACCTTGAATCCATTGAATTCGGAGTATTATTGCGATAAAGGCTTGTTGGCCCAAGCCATAGAAACCGAGCCTTCAAACGCGCTATATCATATGCTTTACGCTCTTTGTGTAATTAAACAAAACCAAAGCCCCGATGACGCAACTCGTAAGCTTATACTTAGCCAGCTTAAACAAGCCGTTGAGCTTAAACCTTTCAGCAAAAAGTATAAAAAAATTTATAATACCTATGTGCCATTTCTTCAGTGAAAGAATAAAATTTATGTTTAAAAGCGATAATCATAATTGGCTAATTGCGGCAAAAAATAGATTTCTTGTTTGCCTTGACTAAAGCAGTATAAATATGTTATATAAGCTTTAATTATCTCTTTTAGCCGCTTTTATAGGCAATAATCTTTGCCAGCCTTAAAAAAATCCAGTTATTTATAAAGCGGATATTTGTTCTGTCGGCATATTGTATTAAAACACATTAAAATATATTAATATGGAAAAGAAATTGTTATTGACTAAAGAAGCCGCTAAAATCTTACGAATAAGCGAGGAATACTTGCGCTCTCTTATCCGGCAAAAGAAAATTTCTGCCTATAAAGAGGGGCGTCGTGGCGGATACCGTATTCCAATACAGGAAATAGATAAGTATATTAACGAAAGATATAAAAGAATCTAACTAAAATATCTAAGTTTTGAAAGTTGATTTTAAGGCTTATGAATAATCCAAATAACAAAGTTTATATACTGACAAATGGTTGTCCGGAAAACCGAATTGACTCTTCGAGAATGGAGGAGTTTTTCAGGAAAAACGGCTATAAAATTAGTAGAAAAATTAACCAGGCTGATTTAATAATTTTTAATAGTTGCGCTTTGACCAATGATGCGGAAGATTCATCGATAAGGTTAATCGGGGAAATCAAAAAAACAATGTTACCTTCAGCAAAACTAATTGTTTGCGGATGTCTTCCGAAAATTAACCCCGAACGCTTAAGGATGGTTTATCAGGGCCCGGTTTTTGGTTCGGATGAATTAGAAACATTAGATGAAATTTTTAAATCAAAACTAAAATCCGAAAAAGTATACGTAAATTCTTTAAAGGAAGTAACAAATTGTTTGGATAAACATAAATGGCTTATCAGAAATCTGAATGAGGATGCCATAACAGCGGCTATAAAGATATTAGAAAAATCAAGAAATAGAACTGATAAGGCAGTAAATATTTGCTCGCCGGATATTTTTTGTATAAAAATATGCTCTGGATGCTTAGGTAATTGTTCTTTTTGCGCGGTTCGTCTTTCCCGGGGATTATTAAAAAGCAAGCCCCTGGAAAGAGTGGTTCATGAATTTGAAGAAGGATTACAGAGGGGGTATAAAAAGTTTGCCTTAATTGGAACGGAAGTTGGAGCCTACGGAAAAGATCTAAAAACGGATTTGATAGTTTTACTAAAAGAGCTTATCAGCCGAAAAGGCGATTATAAAATAAGCTTAAGGAATCTTCATCCCGGATATTTAATAGGGATGTTTCCTGAGTTTCGCAAGATATTTGCCAGCGGAAAGATTGCATTTTTAGCCTGTTCCCCGGAATCAGGCAATAACCGTATCCTTGGATTAATGAATCGTGGCTACAAAATCGAAGATTTTAAACAGGCCATTGGAGTTTTAAATAGAGAATTTCCGCAGATAAAAATTCGCACACAGCTCATAGTTGGTTTTCCAACAGAAACCGAAAAAGAATTTCAGGATAGCCTGCGCCTGCTCGATGAATTACGCTTTGATTTTGTAGAGGTGTATGCTTTTGAGGCGCGTAAAAATACAAAAGCCGCCGCTATGCGCGGACAGATTCCTGAAAAAACAAAGCAAAAAAGGTATTTGAAATTACTGTTAAAAATAATCGGCAATAATTTCGCGGCGTCACGTAAATAATAACACCGAAAAGATAAAGACGAAGGCTATAAGCGTATTAACCGTTTACAAAAATACATAATGGAAAAACATAATTTTAAGAAACAATTCCCCATAAATATTATTTCTAATTTTGTTTATTTTACTATTAATGTTTTAATCGGAATTTGGCTTGTGCCTTACCTGATAAAGCATCTTGGGGTAGCCGTTTATGGTTTAGTGCCGCTGGCGGTATCCGTAAATGAATATATGAGCATAGCAACAACATCGTTCAACAGCGCAGTATCACGTTTTCTAACCATTGATTTGCAGAAAAAAAATGAAGCAGATGCAAATAAAATTTTTAATACCGCCTTATGGAGTAGTGTGTTTTTTATATTATTGATTTTGCCTTTTGTTATTGCCGGAGTATATTTTGCGCCTAAAATTTTTAATATTCCAGGAGGATATGGATTCAGTTCGCAAATATTTTTTATGGCTATGGTTGGCACGTTTTATGTATATGTTTTAAACAGTAATTT
>JBAYMZ010000248.1:0-2651 GCA_041663385.1 Candidatus Omnitrophota bacterium | reverse complement strand
TTTAACTATATGAAAATGTTTACAGATTGCTTCCCACGCCTTGAGCCATAGCACACTAAAAACAAATATCAATGCAATTATTATTATTTCGTTTAAGCCTTCAATCCCTGCACCTGACATCTTATTCGCTCCCCTTGTCCATGTATTTTTTTACCTCTTCGGTTATTTCTTTCAGGCTGATGTATTCCTTGTTTATGTCTGCTAAATACTCTCTTGTAAATACCTGTTTGTGTCTTACTCCTGCCTTATAGGCGTTCATAACAAAGTCATGTTGCGTTGTCTTAAAAACACATCTTTTATCTCCGGCTATTACTTTTATTTGATAAGCGTCAACTGTTGCACCACACTTTCCGTCCTCCTGTAAAAACTTACATCCCTTACACTGATTTCCCATTCTTTTTCTCCTTTCTCTTTATCCGTCTGCAATTTTCGCAATGAGTGGGAAACTCCCAGCCCATCCTGCGACACTGTGTTATAATGTGCTGCGGTACCACAAAAATATTACCGCAGCTTTTGCACCTATCGGCTATACATTTCAGCCTGCTTCGTTCTTCTAGTCCCACGTTTCCGCCTCCTTAAAGTCTGTTGAGCCATCTCTTACATGCTCTTAATGTTTTAAAAGCCTCTGACCATGATTCACCGCAAGCGTTATCTATGCCGATATAAGCCCGTTCACCGTCTATTTTTATCGGGCAATAAAATAGCCCCAGCGGTACACGTTCCAGCATTATTTTCTGTGCTTGCTCCTCCGTTACTTTCGTGATTTCCAATTCCATCTGTTACGCCTCCTTTAATATTGGTTATATACCCAAACAATACCGCCTCCAACTGCCAATATAAATATGCTAATTGTAATGATTGCTTTAGCAATTTGACCGTTTTCGAGAAGCCTAATTATTAACGTGCCTAAAAAATAACCAAAAAACCCGCCTAATATGCCCCAGCCCATGTTTACACCTCCTTCCTATTACTTAAAATTATAGTTTTGTATAATTAAGGATTTTTTGATAAACCAGGTAATCCTTTAAAAACTGGTTTTACCGATTCATTTCTTTTTGTCGTAAAATGCCATTCTCTCTAATTCGTCAATTTTATTATTGATAGCCAACTTGACAAAGTCGTCGCAATCATTTACTAAATATCTTACTATGTCTTCATACACGTTTTTAAATACGTGTACGTTCCATTTTCCCAAATTTGCGGAGGTCACGTCTTCGCAATTTTTTTTGCACCACGTTTTAAAACCCTCATTGTCATCATCTGTTAAACAATCTGCAAGGCTTTCCGGCACATCCCAAACACAGGAGGCGGAGAACCTTGTTATTTCGATTGCGTCTCCGTTAAAAACATCCATGCTGCCCCAGTTTTGTGATGTTGTGCCAATCGTAATATCACCATCACTATATAATATAACCGCCGTTTCAATGCCCATTGTTTTTGTGTCCGCAACTAAAGATTCCTTGTAAGCTTCGATAATTTTTCTTTCAATTTCGTCCCGATTTTTTTCTATCAATCCTATCCATCCTTTTGCTTTCATTTTATAACACTCCTTTAATTATCTATTAAAGCTTAAAAGCTTTACAATGCACTTTAATAAAAAAAGTGCATGTTAAAACTTTTAAATCATACCGTTCTCCTTGAAACTGTAGCAGCCATTTTCACCTGCTATTAAATGGTCTATTAATCCTATGCCTAAAATCTCACCGGCGTCCTTTAATCTTTCGGTTGCTGCTATATCTTCGCTTGATGGTGTAACATCCCCTGAGGGGTGGTTATGTATGCAAAAAATGCCTGATGCATTGTCTAAAAGAGCACGTTTAAAAACCTCTCTAGGGTGGATAAGTGTTGCAGCCAAGCTGCCTCTTGATACTTCAAATACGCCAACAACTCTATGTTTTGTGTTAACTGTTAGTATCACAAAAACCTCTTCGGGCTCTTCTTGCAGGTTTAGCAATAATGCAATTTCTTTAAGCGTTTCTTTTTTTGTGATGTTTTTTTCTGTTTCATATTTTTCGGTTTTTTCTCTCACTAGTTTGAGCGAATAAAAGTTTAAGCTTGTTATCATTTTAAAACCCTCCTTTAATTATCTTTAATTTGTCTTCCTATGGGATGGGGCTTTTATGGAGCCCCTCAGAACCATGTCAATATTATTGTTTGCCCCTCATTAAGCATATAAAGCCGCTAAAATTATCTGCTGTCACTTTGACAGGTCCTAGCTCATTTGCTATATCAATTTTAACTGAGTTTTGACCTTTTAAGGCTTCACCTAGTCTTTGCAAAAATAAAGGATTGATTGTTATGCTTATTTTGATATTTTCGTCTTTTATTGATACATCCGGCAACTTATCTTCGCTTTGTTCACAATCTAATTTTATCGTTTGACTATTCCCGGAATCTGATAAAATTTCAAATTCTACAAAGTTTTCTGATACTGTGATAATCACATATCCTTTTTTTGCCGATGCAGGTATTTTACAGTAGGGGAGTTTAAAATCAACAAGATCCCCCTTGTTTTCTATATCTATTTTTATCCTTGTTTCGGCCATTCTGTACCCATCACAGGAGGCTATTCTTAACATGTCCCCTTCGATTTTACAAAAAAAGCTAGTGCAATATGGTCCTACGTTATTCCCTTTCGCCCCATTTTGCGG
>JBAYMZ010000247.1:0-2652 GCA_041663385.1 Candidatus Omnitrophota bacterium | reverse complement strand
CCGTTTAAAGATATTGAACTTTTAGCTTGTGGAGGGGTAACAGCGGAAAATATGCCGGAATATTTTTTAAACGGCGTAAGTGCCATAGCTTTTGGTGCAAGCGTTTTTCGTAAAGAGTGGCTCGCAAAAAAAGATTTCCTACGCATAAAGGAAGCCATAAAAAAGTTTTTAGGTGAGTAGTATTTATAATAGAGCCTGTATCAATAGTTTTTGTCAATGCAAATCAAAACCTACCCAGAGTTCCAGCCTTTAGAAAAAGAACACAAACCTTTATTTGACGAATTATTCCAAAAAACTCCCCCGGTTATTTCAGAATTTACTTTTACAAATTTATACAGCTGGAGAAATGTCTACAAAATATCGATTTCAAGTTTAGACGGGTTTATCCTTTTATTATCAGAGGAAGATAATAAAAAAAGTTTTTTTATGCCCATGGGAGACGGTTCTGTAATGAATGTAATGCAAAAAGTATTAACAAAACAGAATGCGAATTTTATCCGTCTTCCCGAAACTGTTGCTGATTTTTTTAAAGGTGATAATCGTTTTACGATTGAGTTAGACAGGGATAATTGTGATTATTTATTTAAAGTTGAAGATTTAGTTTTATTGAAAGGCAAAAAATATGACGGAAAAAGGAACCTGATAAAAAAATTCAAATCAGTTTATGGCTATGAATATCAGAAACTTGATAAAACTAATATAAAACAATGCCTTGATTTTGAAGAGAGATGGTGTTTGGTAAAAGATTGTGATAGCATAGAAGGCCTTAACAACGAAAGACAGGCGATTCAAGAGATGGCGGATAATTGTTCAGAATTTGGCCTGATTGCCGGCGCAATCAGAGTTCTTGGTAAAATATGTGCGTTGACAATCGCGGAAAGGTTAAATAAGGATACCATGGTTCTCCACATTCTAAAAGCTGACCCTGATATGATCGGACTATATCAGGTTATGACTAATGAATTTATGGCGCGGGAATCCGCTGGTTTTAAATATGTTAATTTTGAGCAGGACCTGGGTGTACCGGGTTTAAGGAAAGCGAAGCTTTCCTATAATCCAATCGAACTTATAAAAAAATATACTTTAACGCGGCTGGTATAAAAATATGGAAAGAACAAACAATAAGAAAAATAATTTTAAATCAGTTATGCGCGAAAGTTGGGCTATTGGCTGGCCGATGATGTTGATAATGTTTTTTGAATTTATGATTGGCCTTACCGATGTTTATGTCGCCGGCAGGTTCGGGAAAGAGGTTCAGGCTGCGTATGGCCTGGCTTTTCAGCTTTATTTTGTTTTTATAATCATCGGCATAGCGCTTAGTATCGGTTCAGTTTCAGTCATCGCAAGGCTTTTTACATCCGAGGATAAAGATGAGTTTGTCTTGGCAGTTAATTCTTCTTTGATGATGGCAACGGTTACCGGGCTTTTGTTCACCGTGTTAGGCGTGATTTTCGCCGGAAATATAATTAATCTTCTTCATGTTCCGCAGGAGATTAAAGGTTATGCCAGCACATTTCTTACGATTTATTCACTAGGATTCGTTTTTGATTATATCCTTATGAATACAAACGGAACATTACGCGCCTGTAAGTTAATTAAAAAATCACTGATAAGCATGGCAATTGTTTGTGTTTTAAATATTATACTGGATTTTACGCTTGCTTTACACACTCCGCTTGGATTTAAAGGTATTGCTGTCGCGACGGTAATCAGCCTCTGTGTGGGGATGATTTTTAATATTGCCTACATGCGAAAAGTTTGCCGGCTGGTTTTTGAATTTACTTTTTCGATAGTTAAAAAAATTATAGACATAAGTTGGCCATCGGGAGTATTGCAAGTTCTTTGGCAGCTTGGCATCATGGCAATTTTTTTGATTATAAATGCTTTGCCTAAATATAGTGTTGAAATTATGGCGGCTTTTACTAATGGTTTAAGGATTGAGTCAGCAATATTTTTGCCCGCATTTGCCTTTAACATGGCTAACGCTGTTTTGGTGGGAAATCTACTAGGCAAAAATAAAAAAGAAGAAGCAGTGCATATGGGGGTAGTAACCGCGCTTTTAGGTGTAGGCATAATTTTTCTTCTTGTGATGGTTGTTTTTTTAAACACAAAAAAAGTAACGGCGATTTTATCTGACAATCCAATGGTTATTGCAGAGAGTGTTAAATACATATATATTAGCTTAATTGCTGAGCCGATTATGGCCTGGGGGCTTATATTGGCCGGCGGCCTAAACGGGGCAGGGGATACGAAAAGTGTTATGTTTATCGTTACGCTCACTCTTTGGCTTATACGCATACCGCTTGCTTTTATTTTGGGCATATCTTTGGGGTTCGGCGCTGTTGGTATCTGGTGGGCGATGAACATCTCGATACTTTTCCAGGCGCTATTTATGTCTATCCGCTACTTTAGAAAAAAATGGTTACTATCTGCCGAAAAAGTTATCGAAGTTTAAATACCATATACAATCTTGTGCAACTTCTGCATGGCAGTAAGGTCCCGCATCTTTCAAGCCAAAAAAGAATTCTTCTGCTCTACGCAATTTTTCCCCTGTCTCAAAAAGGAAAAGGACGATAAAAACCGCCTAAAATGCGGAACTCGCCCTATATAACTACATGATTAAGGAAATAGCTCAAACACCCGCATTTCTTT
>JBAYMZ010000246.1:0-2661 GCA_041663385.1 Candidatus Omnitrophota bacterium | reverse complement strand
TATCCGCGACAACCCAAAGCCAAAGGCCGTTTTTAACAAACGGATCTTTTCGAATCCTACACACAAAGACCTCATATTTACCTTCAACATCTTTTGGCATTGGATAAAGGCCTTTCTTTGGATCATCTACAACAATGATACCTGCGGATTTAGAAAGCAGAGCTTTAACCTTGTCAGGAGCTATTGGTTTACTAGTTTCAATATAGATTGATTCTGAATGGCCGGTTCTTACCGGAACGCGCACTGTGGTCGCGGAAACTTTTATTTTCTTATCACCCATAATCTTATGGGTTTCTTTGACCATCTTCCACTCTTCAGAAGTAAAATCACATTCAGCAAATCCTCCGATCTGAGGAAAAACATTGTAAGCTAACTGCTGAGGCATTGATTTCTCAATGCTCGAGTGAAGGCTCTTATAGTTTGCAGAGGCAATCTCTGATGTTTCTTTATTCAACTGCTCTACCGCGGATTTTCCTGCACCGCTTGAAGCCTGCAAGGTTGTAACAATTATTCTTTTAAGGCCGGCTTTTTTATAAATTGGTTCGAGCGCGACAACCATTTGAATGGTTGAGCAATTCGGGTTGGCAATTATACCTTTGTGCTTTTTGATATCTTTCGCATTTACTTCAGGGACAACTAAGGGGACATTTGGATCCATTCTGAAATCAGCACCGTTATCGATGACTACCGCGCCTCTTTTTACGGCAGCTTTAGCATATGCCACTGCCGCGCCTTTTTCGCCTTCGGTTCCGGCAAAAAGCGCGATATCTATGCCGTTGAAACCGTCTTCAGAAATAGCCTCAACTTGATATTTTTTACCGTCAACCTCTATTTCGCGGCTTGAACGGGCAAAAACTTTTAAAGTATCTATCGGGAAATTGCGGTTTTTAAGGCAGCGAATCATTTCGATACCAACTACCCCAACCCCCACTACTGCCACGTTATATTTAGATTTTTTCTTCATCGCATTCTCTGCCTATCAATAAATTATAGCGCTTTGACTACCAAATCTCCGACTTCGGTTGTAGAATAACCCATTTTGCCCGCGGCAAGAGAATTTAGCTTTTTCGTAGACACTTCGATTACGGCTTTTTCAACTGCTTTTCCGGCTGCTTCCTCTCCGATAGTTTCAAGCATCATGCCAAGCGCGCAAATTGCCGCTAAAGGATCGATTACATTTTTACCGGTATATTTTGGAGCGCTTCCGCCAATTGGCTCAAACATCGAAACACCTTCGGGGTTAATGTTACCACCTGCGGCAATACCCATTCCGCCTTGAATCATTGCGCCTAAATCTGTAATTATATCTCCAAACAAATTATCCGTAACAATTACGTCAAACCACTCGGGGTTTTTTACAAACCACATCGTGGTTGCGTCAACGTGCGCATAATCAGTAGTTATATCCGGATATTCTTTTGCCACTTCATTAAAAGTTCTCTGCCATAAATCCCAGGCATAGGTTAAAACATTGGTCTTTCCGCAGAGAGTTACTTTTTTTCTTTTGTTGCGTTTTCTCGCATATTCAAAAGCGTAGCGGATACAACGCTCAACACCTTTGCGGGTATTATAAGAAAGCTGTATAGCAACTTCATTTTTTGTATCTTTATCCTTAAATTCACCCATTCCCTTATAAAGCCCTTCAGAATTTTCGCGAACCACTACAAAATCTATATCTTCAGGTTTCTTGTCCTTTAATGGGCAAAATTTTGCATCATAAAGCTTAACCGGACGTAAATTAATATATTGATCAAGGGAAAACCGCAACTTTAAAAGAACTCCTTTTTCGATTATCCCGGGCTTAACTTCCGGATCGCCTACAGCGCCCAGATAAATTGCGGAATATTTTTTTAATTCTTCAACATCTTTTTCATCAACCAGTTTTCCGGTTTTTAAATATCTCTGGCCGCTAAAATCAAAATCTTTAGTTTCGTAAGTAAAACCGAATTTTTTACTTACAGCTTCGAGGACTTTTAATCCTTCCTTTGCCACTTCTGGGCCTGTACCGTCTCCGCCGATAACCGCAATTTTATAATTTTTTCCCATTTTACAACTCCTCAATACATTTAACAGCGTCTTTATTAACAAATATTACTTTTTTTGGCTTAGACATTTCTGATGCTAACTTAAAAGAATGCACTTCCGGAACATTCTGGACCTCCACATTAAGAAGTATAATAAACTTTTGTTCACGATTATTCAAAAAATCACTCACTCGTAAGCCTTCATCTACAAACACTATGCCTTTTATTATAGAGCCATCAGTACAAAAAATTCGCACATTACACTTATCTTTTTGAACTTTCATTTAGTATTACCTCCTCTCTTTATCCAACTTATAAGTCCGCCGAATTGGATAATTTCCTGCAAAAATTGCGGAAAAACACTGGTTTTATAAACTTTGTTTTTCGTTATATTATTAACCGTTCCTTTAGATAAATCAAGTTCTATCACGTCACCGCTTTCAATATCTTTTGTTTCGGCAAGTGTCACAATCGGAAGGCCGATATTTACGGCATTGCGATAAAATATCCGCGCAAAACTTTTCGCAATAACTACTGATATGCCGCAGCCTTTGATTGCCCAGGGCGCGTGCTCCCTGCTTGAACCGCAGCCGAAATTATTTCCCGCGACAATAATGTCACCCTCTACTACGCGTTT
>JBAYMZ010000245.1:0-2686 GCA_041663385.1 Candidatus Omnitrophota bacterium | reverse complement strand
TGCATAAACTGAAACATTTTCACCTTCTAAATGGTCTAATCCAGAAAAAGAGGTAGTTGCTGCGCCATCGTATTTAAGGGCAGAATCTAAAAACCACAAATCATTTACATCGTCGTTCCAGTCCAGAGGTTGAAATTGTTCAATATAGTATTTGTCTGTGCCGTTTATAGTTCTTTTTACCTTGCACCAAACTTCATCTTCGTAAGCGTCAGTGGGTATTATCGCAGTATTGCTAAAGTCCCCCAAAGTGTTCTGGACTGACCAAGAAACCACTTCCTGTTCTCTTTGGTATGTAAGAGTAGCAATATCCCCATCGTTTAGAGTACACCACAAAACAGGATATGGCTTCATTTGGAAATCAATATCAATTACGCCACTATTAGCTATGTTTTCTGATAATAGGGTTAGGTCTGGGGAAAGATATTTATCGTATTGAAGATTGTAGGCGAACTCTCTTACTTTAGTTCCACCTCTTTCAACGTAAAGAATTGCATCGCCCGCAAGGATAGCCCTTATATTAGCACTGCCATATCTTGACTGTTCTTGATAATTTGGCGTGGTAGGTGTTATTGCCTTGCCTTGTTCACCGTATTTACCACAGGAAGAAGATGTGCCTATAAGCAAATAATCCTGCGACAAAAGCCATCTAATAGGATTCTGGCCGGGGATTGCCATAGTAAATGAATCTGTATCATCAGTGCCATCGTCGAAATTATCATAATCGTCTGGATTTGCTTCACCAAACCATATAGTTTGCGGAAAGTTATAAGAACCGCCGAATATCAATCTTTGTTGGTGGAAACAGACAGTTTTAGGCCAACCGCGCCTATTACTCCAATAACCCTCTCGCCAATCTTTTGTAGATGCAGTACTTGATAGTGCAGTTAAAACGGTTGCAGTTACCTCATTTCCATCGACATAACTTGCTATTCTAACAACACCGTTATTAGTCTGATTTGAAACTGTTAATGTATAATCGCAAGAACCAGAGCTAAAACTGCTCATAGTTACTCTGTATATTGCACCATCTTCTTCTTCTGTAGGATTGTCAAAATTTGTATCTGTCAGCGGTGTTAAAGCAGCACTCCAACTTATTCCACTGTTAGTACTTCTTTCAAGTGTTACTGTCGCCGAAAAAGTACCAGTTGTTGTAAATCCATACGCACCTTTAAAATATGCCGTCTGGATAGATGATTCATTTGCGTTAAGTGTTCCGGTGTAAGTAACTGCCGACAATGGTTGATTTATCTGCCACAGAGAACCAATATGCGAAGAATACCATATATTAGAATTTGACATTAAGGTTATTGTGCCAGTTGTGGCCGAAGGCCTTATAACCGTGTCGCTTGTATTTGCGGGTAAAAATGCGCCAGTAATTATATTGGCGTCTTCGATAGTCCATTCTGTATGCGCTGTTCGTGTTAATTTTTGTGGCTTGTCAGTGCCATCGACTAAATACATAGTATTATCGGCTTGCGCCCATTGAAGATTTTTAAGTTCATTTGAATCAAAACAAGTAGATATATAATATGGTAAGGTTGTATCTAAGATAACTCCGCCATCGCGGAAAAATCTCATATATCCACCACCAACTTCTATGATATATGTATCTCCGGTGGAGTATTCAAATGGAATTAAAATTGCACAAGGGTCGTTACATTCAGCTATATATTTTGTACCCTGCCTTCTTGTGATTGCACCGTGAGCCGTAACGAATACATTTTCAGCCATTCTGCAAGCTGAATTATATTTAGGGAAATCGCTTCTTGCGTCAAGTAATGGAGTTATTTGTCCAGTATTAAACGATGTTAGGGACGGTGTGAAACCAAGCCCAATAGACGCAAATAACAGTATTATAAATAATTTTTTAATCAACTTCTTCCGCCTTTATAGTCTGGAATAACAGCCGCGTGATTATTTAACATTGACGCATTAAATTTCTTTGCTTCCGGTGCAGTCAGTTGTTTATATTCGGCCAACAATGTTGTCCTCTGCTCTGCTTTTTTGCCTATCATTGGGCAAGCCTCCGCCGCCAAAAGAGTTACTACGCAATTTCTTAAAGATTCACTCCAAACATTGGGATTTATTACGTCAATTACATATTCAATAAAAGCACTATCGCCATCAGCATTTGACAAATTATTAGTTAGAAACAAACTGCCAGTACCGGCTTTATTTGCTATTGTAGTGAATCTATATTCAACCATATCAGAAGTGCTGTCAGACTGATATGCTTCGTCAATCTGCCTGAATACAGCAATGGCATCAGTTGGAAGATTATACGCATAAGACCAACTACCAATTTCAGGCAAACTTGCATCTGCAAGAGCAGTACCTAAATCCTTATATCTTATGGATTCCCGAAATGGACTTTTTGCCATAGCCAAATCAATTATGGCCTTTCTTCTGCATATAGGTAAAAGAGTTCTGCAAATAGAAGAAATCTGGTCTGTATCGTTTATGTCTGAAATCATACCAGAACCTGCGGCTTGGTCTCCCGCACCACCGGCCTTGATAAGGGAAAGATTAGCTATCTCTGTTTCTGTCATAGTTCACCTAAATAAAATAAGGGGCAAGTTTCCCTGCCCCTATAAAATTATGGATTTGCGTCAGGTTGAATCAACTGGAAATTCGTTCCATCATATACAGCCATAACAACGCTTCCCGCTTCAATGTAATTATCAGG
>JBAYMZ010000244.1:0-2694 GCA_041663385.1 Candidatus Omnitrophota bacterium | reverse complement strand
GTTATCGCAGGCAGGGCAGCTATTGATTCGCTGAAAAAATTAGATCCACGGCATCAGATTAAAAACCCGGTAATGTTTGTGGTGTTCATTGGCAGCTTATTTGCTACCGGTTTATATATCCAGGCTTTAGCCGGAAATGGCGAAGCGCCGGCCAGCTTTATTTTAGCCATAACTCTATGGTTATGGTTTACGCTTATATTCGCTAATTTTGCAGAGAGCTTGGCTGAGGGCCGCGGTAAGGCCCAGGCGGAAAGTTTAAAAAAATCCCGCAAAGATACCCTGGCTAAAAAACTTTCCCAACCAAACTCTTGCGCAAGTTTCGAAACTATCTCTGCCAAAGAACTTAAAAAAGGAGATGCAATTATAGTTCGAGCTGGCGATGTTATTCCGATGGATGGAGAGGCAATTGAAGGGGTGGCATCGGTTGATGAAAGCGCAATCACCGGTGAAAGCGCTCCGGTCATACGCGAAAGCGGAGGAGACCGCAGTGCGGTTACCGGAGGTACAAGAGTCCTTTCTGACTGGCTTATTGTCCGTATTACAACAAACCCCGGCGAAACTTTTCTTGACCGCATGATTGCAATGGTGGAAGGCGCAAAAAGACAAAAGACGCCTAATGAAATAGCTTTAAGCATTTTGCTTGCGGTTTTTACCATAATCTTTCTTTTAGCGACAATAACGCTTTTACCGTTTTCGATTTATAGCGCGAACAACGCGGCCAATAGCGTACCGGTTACGGTGACTGTACTTGTGGCGTTACTTGTCTGTCTTATACCGACTACTATCGGAGGGTTATTGTCAGCTATCGGCATCGCCGGCATGGACAGAATGATTCAAGCCAATATCATTGCTACTTCCGGCCGTGCGGTCGAGGCAGCAGGAAATGTAGATGTTTTACTTTTAGATAAAACCGGAACCATAACTCTTGGCAATCGGCAGGCTGTGGCTTTGATGCCGTCAGAGGGCGTTAGCCACGAATTATTAGCAGATGCGGCGCAACTGGCTTCTTTATCTGACGAAACTCCGGAAGGCCGAAGCATCGTAATTTTAGCCAAAGAAAAATATAATATCCGGGAACGCCAGATTCATGAGCTTAATGCAAAATTTATTCCTTTTTCCGCGCAAACAAGAATGAGTGGCGTAGATTTAGGAGATGGCAGGCAAATCAGGAAGGGCGCAGTTGATGCTATCGAAGAGTATGTTAAAAAGCTTGGCGGCTCATTCCCTGAAAGTTTAAAAACTGCCATCGTTTCCATATCAAAGAGCGGCGGCACCCCTCTTGTGGTGGCGGAGCATAAACAGGTGCTTGGCGCCATTCATCTGAAAGATATTGTGAAGGGGGGAATTAAAGAGCGCTTTGCCGAACTTAGGCGTATGGGTATAAAAACAATTATGATTACAGGCGATAATCCTTTGACCGCGGCGGCGATAACCGCAGAGGCGGGCATGGATGATTTTTTGGCGCAAGCCACGCCGGAAACCAAAATGAAACTTATCCGTGAAATGCAAGCCGGAGGCCGGCTTGTCGCCATGACCGGCGACGGCACAAATGATGCGCCGGCGCTTGCGCAGGCAGATGTTGCGGTTGCCATGAATACAGGGACGCAAGCGGCAAAAGAAGCCGGGAACATGGTTGACCTTGATTCGAATCCGACAAAGTTAATTGAGATTGTTGAAATCGGCAAACAACTGCTTATGACCAGAGGTTCCCTGACTACTTTTAGTATCGCCAATGACATATCGAAATATTTCGCGATTATTCCGGCGGCATTTGCCGCAACCTATCCCGCGCTCGCCGCGCTTAACATTATGCATCTGGCTACGCCTAAAAGCGCGGTTTTGTCAGCCGTAATTTTTAATGCTCTTATTATCATATTGCTAATTCCTTTAGCACTGCGTGGTGTAGGGTATAGGCCGCTTGGGGCAAGCAAGCTTTTGAGGGATAATTTGTTGATTTACGGAGTGGGCGGAATTATTGCGCCATTTTTAGGAATTAAAATAATTGATATGATTCTGGTTGCCTTGCATTTAGTTTGATAAGGAGAAAAATGTTTTACACCCAACTTAAAACGGCAATTTTAATACTTTTTATTTTTACGGTTATCACCGGTGTCCTTTATCCATTTTTTGTTACCGGAATAGCACAGGTATTTTTTTATAAACAAGCAAACGGTAGTATTATTTATCGGGCAGAGGAGCCAATCGGTTCTTCGCTTATCGGACAGGCATTTGATGACCCAAAGTATTTATGGGGGCGCCTTTCAGCGACCTCGCCGTTTTCTTTTAATGCAGCGGCATCTTCAGGGTCAAATTTAGGGCCATCGAACCCTGTTTTAATTGAAGCTGTTAAAGCGCGTACTAAGGCATTAAAAACATTTAACCGCAATAATGAAAATTCTATCCCAATAGACCTGGTTACCGCTTCGGCAAGCGGTTTGGATCCGCATATTAGTTTGGCGTCAGCTTATTATCAGATTTCAAGGATAGCAAAAAAAAGAGGCATTTCCGAAAGCGTTGTAAAAAACATTATACGTAAGAATGTTACCGGACGTTTATTTGGCTTACTCGGTGAGCCGGTAGTCAATGTATTAAAAGTAAATTTAGATTTGGACTCTTACGAAAAATAGGGTTATCATAGTATATTATGGAAGAGAAATCCGATATAGAACAAATTTTGGCGCGGGCCAAAGCGGG
>JBAYMZ010000243.1:0-2699 GCA_041663385.1 Candidatus Omnitrophota bacterium | reverse complement strand
GATAAGAACAAAGAACTTACCGAAAGCGAAATCAATAGAGTGCTGGATAAGTACAATATCAGTAAAAATAAACCCATAATTACGCAAATTTCCCGTTTCGACCGCTTAAAAGATCCAATAGGTGTAATCGCCGCCTATCAACAGGTAAAAAAATCCATTGATTGCCAATTGATTTTGGCTGGCGGCGGCGCAAAGGACGATCCAGAAGGAATAGAAGTTTTTGAAGAAGTTACTGAGAAGGCAAAAGAGGATAAAGATATTCATATCTTATTATTACCGCAAAATGATTTAGAAGTTAACGCCCTGCAAAGAGCGTCAGATGTTATTATCCAGAAATCGCTTAAAGAGGGGTTTGGTTTAACTGTGGCAGAGGCCCTGTGGAAAGCAAAACCTGTGGTGGCATCTCATGTGGGTGGTATTCCTTTACAGATAAAGCATAAGTATTCAGGGTTATTGTGCCATTCAGTTGATGGGGCGGCTTTTGCTTTAAAACAGCTTTTAAACAGCCCGGGATATGCCAAAAAATTAGGAACAAATGGTAGAGAACATATAAAAAATAATTTCTTGCTTACGCGCCATCTTAAAGAGTATATGCTTTTGTTCCTTTCTTTGTATAACAAGGAAGATATCGTTTATTTATAGTAATAAAAAATTTGGGATGTTTGCCTAAAATAAATAGGCGAACTTGGGTCTGGAAGTATTACATATTTCTAGAGGTTTTTAGATGGTCGGGCCGCCATCTTGCATTTTGTGCAGGGTGGCGATTTTCTATTTTTAAGGGGGGCAATATGGTGGTAAACAGATCTTCTGATTGGGCGGTACTGGTCATTGCGGTATTATTTCTTTCTCTAATTGTTTATGCTATAATTCATGGAAGATTGCAGGAAAAAAAGAATAAAAAAGAGGAGAATGAAAAAAAGAAATAGGATTTAGCATATATGGATAAAGCAGCAGCTTCTTTGTTGGTTTTTGTTTGCGCTTATATTTTATTTGTGCTCCTGCCTAAAAGAAGGACTCTTATCGCAATCGCCGCAAGTATTTTACTTCTTTTGGCCAAAACGCTTACCTTAAAAGAAGCATTTTTCGCGATTAACTGGAACGTTATGGGGATTTTTGTCGGGATGCTGGCTGTAGCAAATGTTTTTATGGAGAGCCGCGTTCCCGCGTATCTTGCGGAAATTATTGTTGATAAAGCGAAAAATACCAGCTGGGCAATATTATTGATTTGCGGCCTGACTTCTTTTCTTTCCGCTTTTCTGGAAAATGTCGCGACAGTTTTGATTGTTGCCCCAATAGCTTTAGCGTTAGCCAAAAAAATAAAATTGAATCCGATTAAAATGATGATCGCTATTGCCATATCAAGTAATTTGCAGGGGGCAGCGACTTTGATTGGTGATCCGCCCAGTATGCTTTTGGGCGGCTACGCGAAAATGAACTTCGGAGATTTTTTCTTTTACCGGAGCCGGCCAAGTATATTTTTTGCGGTTGAGCTGGGGGCGATAGCATCGTTTCTGGTGTTATATTTTATCTTTAAAAAGTATAAAGAGAAAACCGCGTTTATCCCTGTTGAAAAAATAAAATATTGGACTCCGACTATTATTTTGCTGGGGATGATTATCCTTTTGGCTTTTTCTTCGTTTATTGATACCGGCTTTAATGGTTTAGCTGGTATAATTTGTATGGTTGCCGGTATTATTTCTCTGATTTGGGAAAAAATAATTAACAAGAGTTCAGTCTTCGGCGGGATAAAGGCGCTGGACTGGGAAACTACTTTTTTTCTTTTCGGTGTCTTTATCCTTGTGGGCAGCATTACTCTTACGGGATGGATCGATGTAATTTCGACTTTCCTCTCAAGTCTAGTTGGGGATAATATTTTTGCCGGCTACACCCTGCTGGTTTTTGTCTCGGTGATTGTCTCGGCTTTTGTGGATAATGTTCCATTTTTGGCGACAATGCTTCCGGTGGCAATTGCTATGGCTGATAAATTACACGTAAATCCGTCATTGTTTCTTTTTGGTTTACTGATTGGTGCGAGCTTAGGAGGAAATATTACTCCGATAGGCGCTTCGGCAAATATCGTTGCTTGTGGCTTGCTTAAGAAAAACGGTTACACAGTAAAATTCAGTGAATTTATGAAAATTGGCATACCTTTTACTTTTGTCGCGGTCACTGTCGCGTATTTATTCGTCTGGTTGATTTGGAGCAAATAGTCGGTTAGTATACTTAACCCTATATAGTTTCGTTTAAATGGTTATTAAGTTCCTGTTTAGCGTTTGGACAGGCTGTCTTGTCCTGTTACTCACAGGGATGCCAGCGGGGCCTGGCTTGGTTGTTTTCTCACAGCAACGCTCGCCAGCCCCAGCGTGGCTGGCTTCGCTCGGAAAAAACCTTTTGCTCTTGTTGGCTTTTTTTCAAAAGCCAACAATCCATGCCCGCAAAAGGTTTTTTTACGTGCTGTTCGAAAACAGCCAAGCCACCCGCTGGCAAAATTCAAGCTCTTTCAAAGAAGCCAAAAAAGGATTATGAGCGATATAGCAATTTTTAGATAAAAACCGCCGTAAAGAAATGCGGGTGTTTGAGCTATTTCCTTAATTATGTAGTTATATAGGGCGAGTTCCGCATTTTAGGCGGTTTTTATCGTCCCTTGCCTTTTTGAGACAGGGGAAAAATTGCGTTTAGCGAAGAATTCTTTTTTGGCT
>JBAYMZ010000242.1:0-2713 GCA_041663385.1 Candidatus Omnitrophota bacterium | reverse complement strand
TTCAATAAACTTTTCCGCGATCAGGGTTGAAGCGGATCCGACGAGTTCAATCTGAACCTTGGCTCCGGGGAATTTATCCGCTTCATTTATTTTCCGATGGTCAATAATCTCAATCACCTTTTCCGGATTAATATGCCCCTCCAGCCCGTTTAAATCGCTGGCGTCAACCAGAATAACTTCGTCAAAGTCGCCGGCGTCGATAATCGATTTTGGATACGTTAAATTATAACGATCTAAAATATATTTCGCCTCGTCATGCGGTTCTCCAATAATCCCGGCAACCGTGTCTCGGCCGGTTTTTTGCAGAAATTCACAATAAGCCAGCACTCCGGCCACCCCGTCTAAATCCGGATTTACATAACAGGTGATAAGAATTGGTTTCATATATCCGGTTACTTTACAAAATTAAATTGAAACATTAAGAAATTCGAGCATAGCGTCGGATGGTTTTTATTATAACATTTAATTGCTGCATTTAAAATGACTTATTGCTGCATTTTGTCAAAAACCCTCAAAAAGTCAAGTAAATTTACATTTAATTGCTGCATTTTATTAAGCATCATGGCCGCATTTTACAAGCTGGTAATGTGCACACACATTTGGCGATTTTCAGTCAGCACACCAAGGGGCCAAAAATCTAATATTTAACCCCCAAAACTTTTATTGTTCCCAAGTTTTTATAAACATCGCTTTCTTCGTTTATCAGTTCCCCGCTAATTTCTACTTTTTGTCCGTTTTTTATCTTATTAACTACATTATTTTTATCATCGCTAGGCGCTTGCAGGCGATAATAATCGCCGTTGTCGTTCTTAATGCCGAATACGCATAAATCATTATGGGGGATATCCTCATTTTTTAGGGGCAGGCAAACAAACTCTCCGGACACAACAAATAAATTCTTATTTATTTCTTCATACTGTTTTTGGATTTTAGAAAGGTCTTCAACATTTTTGTCGGCAGAATTAAATCGAACTATAATATTCATTAAATTTTTTTCATACCAAGACTTTTCCGATATTTTATCTTCCTGACGCTTAATCCAGGGTTGCCAGTCGAACTCATTATTGGCCGGCTCCCCATTTTCCCGGGACAGATAGCCGGCCTGTTCCTTAAGCAGGCCGTCCTGTCGATATTCCTTTACCAGGCCCAACACGTCCGGGGACAACATCGTCAGCTCAAACAATCTTATCTTCGAATCTTTAAGACCGGAAAGATATATATTGGCGCGCAAGATAAACTGTTCAACCGGAAAGACTGATACGAGCGCATACATCCAAAGGAACAAGACGATTAAAAACTTGACGATATTTGAACGCTTGGCGATAAAAAGTCTCGATATTAGCCAGATAAAAAGAATGGCGCAATATATGACAGTGTAGGAGGCGAAAAATTTCTCGTAGCTGAATCCGTAATAAATAACATAAAGCCCCATACGATAGCCCGCCGAAATAAGCAAAAACAGAGAGGTGACCGTAAAGGCCATCAGTATCCGCTGTACTAGCGGCGCGGTCTTCTTGTAGGTAAAGAAGTAAATCAAGATATTAACCATTGTCAGACAAAGAAGTTGCCAAAAACCGCTTTTTACCAGACTCTCCGTTTCTTTAAAATCAAAAGGCAATGCGCCGACCCATAGGTGACTTACCTGCACCCATAAAAACAATAAATATAAAACCAAGATTCCTCCCAGGACGATTCCGGAAACAATCGGATCGATATTCTTACCGGTCTCTTCCCTCTCCTTATAATCGAATATTTCGCTCCAAGCCGTTAGAACGGAAAAGAAGAGGACGGACAAGAGAAGAAATACGAATAATTTATAGATGAAAGCCAAAGAAATAACCCTTAAAAACCAATCGTAGACGATCTGAGTTTTAGCGGCGAAGACCAGGTCGGCGGACGATAAGAGAGGGATGAAGATTGTAAAGGCTATAATCAAAAATAAGATTAAACCAAGTATCGTCCTTAATATGACGCGTTTTTTTGTCTTATCCGCCGGCACGACCAGGCCGGCATAAAGCTTGATTGTCTGGCTGGTTTTTCCCAAGAAAGAAAAAAGCCGGGCGATTATCTTTGAAACAAAATCGAAATTCCAGAGCAGTCGTTTCTTATCCGACAAAAAAGCCTGATTATAGAAAATACCCAAGGCCAAAGGAATGACCAGCAAACCGACGACTTTTAAAAACGGATTATCATATAACGCGTAACTGAGCATTATCAGCGATAGCGGAATTATCCAATATAAATCATGGCGTAAATAATGGCCGCTTTTGCGGAGGACAAAAATGAATAGCCCGAATAAAAGAAACCAAAAAATAGCGGCATTAAGACCCAGGGCATATATCCCCCGGCTCCAAAAGTTCCACAAAAACACCACCCAAAACATGGCCAGCGCCGCGCTTAGCAATAATTTTATAAGCAATTCCCTCTTTGGTTCCAGCAATTTTTCGATAAATTTAATTTTTTTCATATAAATTAGACTTGATAAAATTCATTAATTTCGTTGTCGGCTTATACGCCTCTTTTACCAGCCAAATATCAACTTTCCATTTTCTTTCTTTAAAATCAGTTTTTAACCCGATATAATAACCTTTAGGAAATCCTTCGTGCCTGCGTTTTGTCCAGTCGTAATATAAATAACCATTAAAATCATAAGGTCATAGCTGCCGCCGATAGATACTTCCCCGTACGCTGATAATTACTTTATCAAATCCGT
>JBAYMZ010000241.1:0-2728 GCA_041663385.1 Candidatus Omnitrophota bacterium | reverse complement strand
GGAAAAGATTTTCGATGAGAAAGACTGTAAAAAAATTATTATCGATGATTTTTGCGGGATGAGCTTGGCCTTATTATTTATCCCTTATGATATCCGCTTTGTGACAGCGGCATTTATTCTTTTTAGAGTCTTTGATGCCTTCAAGGTCCCGCCCATAGATAAAATCGAAAGATTTAAAGGCGCAGTAGGCGTTGTGGGCGATGATTTAGCCGCCGGCGTGTACTCGCTTGTGATGCTGCAGATTGTCAGGTTGTTCGTTAAGTAGAGACCAGATTTACGAAGGACGATGGACGAGCGATATATTGCAGAAACTTTTTAGAAAGCAGAAAAATTAAAAAAGGAGGCGCAGATGAATAAAAAAACAGGTTTTATTTTGCCCTTATTACTTCTATTCATCTTTCCATCCGTCTTTGCCGAAACAATAGTTCTTAAATCAGGAAAAACTATAGAAGGCAAGATACTTGAGAAAACCGATAAATACATCAAGGTAGACACTGAAGGGATAGCCATAACCTATTACCTTGATGATATTGCGAGTATTGATGGAAACTCCGCTATGTTTTCCAGCAAGCAAGTAGCACCTATCCAAAATAAAGTAGTTACGGAAAAACAGAATCAGGATAATGATGTAACTGATCATCAAGATATTTTTAAAAAAAGACTTTCTGATTTTCTGGCATTATCGCAGAAGCCAGATTTTACAGATAAGGAATTAGATATTACGGGTAATAAACTTTTACAGTTTTCGAAAGAATATCCCAATAGCAAATTCGCTGTTGATGCCGAATATCTATACAGGTATCTGGGGTTTGTTGGCGCGGTAAGCATTGGGGATAAAGACAGGGCTTCAATGCATTTAGGAGAACTTGAAAAAATCATTAATCTGCATCCAAACGATTCTTTAACTGAATTTACTTACAAAAATTTTAAAACAGTATCTGGTGGAGATGAATCTTCTGGGATTCCAGATATTCCTTACAAATTTTCTTACAAGGACAGCCTTTTATTCTTGCGTGGAGTTATGGGGGCAAAGTTTAACGATTATCAGACAGCTATTGATAATTTATCTTTGTTAAAAGATAAGATGGATATTAATAAAGACAATACAGGTAAAATAGCCTATGAAATTTATATGCCGCTTTTTATTTCTTACCAAGCAACAAATAGGTTGGATAAGTGTAATGAAGTCGCTAAGGAGGCTATAGCCAAGTTTCCTAATACAAATTTAGCACAAACAATGCAAGAATTTTTGGATGAAAATAAAGGTAAATGAGTTTATCCACTGTCCCTAAAGAAGCAGTTTAAACAATTGTAACCACTTTTTCATATATTTTATCGTTTCCTCTAAACAATAAAAAGTTGCTAAATTAGTTCAACCCGGGGACATCTGTTTTAACCTTTCCAAGCTTCTATCATCCCCGTCCTTCGTCTATCGTCCTTCAATGTCCTGCAACAACGCAGAAAATATTTTTTCATAAACCGGTCCTTGAGGTTTAAGGTTGCTTTTAAAAAGAGTTATTTCGTTGGCGGGGAATTTGCCCGTTATCGTAAGTGTTTCCATCTCACTTTTTAGTGCCTCGATATTCTTTAAACTTCTAAAACGCGCCAGCGTTATATGCGATTTAAACCGGTCTTCTTTTTCAAAACCAAGATTTTTTAATTTATCTTCAAGACAGGAATAAAGCTTTTTTAATTCTTCTTCCTTGTCTGTCGCGACAAAAAATACGCGGGGGGATTTTTCATTCGGGAAAAAACCAAATTTTTCTAAGTTTAATTCTAAAGTTTTGTGTTGTTTGCCAGCTGCAGCTAATATTTCTTTAATATCTTTAACTTTATCGTCACTTGTTTCTCCAAGAAATTTAAAGCTCAAATGTAAGTTTTGTGTTTCAACCCATTTTGCATCTACGTCGCATTTTTTAAGTTTCGTTGTCAGGCGGGATAATTCTTCCTTTATGTTTTGAGGGATATCAATCGCGATAAATAAACGCATGGGGTAGTTCTAAGTTCTAAGTTGTAAGTTCTAAGTTATAAGGTAGAAACAGTTTTATCTGGAGCTTAAAACTTACGGCTTGTTTTAATATGTGTATACAGAAAATCTATAACGTTCAGACTTGCAGTTTTGCGTACGTAATCTCTAGAGCCTTTGATTATCAATTTTTTTACGGCGACGCCATTTTTGTCAGCGATAGCAAAAAATACCGTGCCTTTTTTTACGCCTTTCATAGTCTCTGGCCCGGCAAAACCCACCAGAGAAAGTCCTATATCAATCTTAAATAATTTCTTTGTGCCTTTTGCCAGTAAAGCAGCTATTTCTCCAGATACGCCTTGGGTTTTTTTAAGCAGAGGAAGGGGGATCTTAAAGAAATTGTTTTTTGCTTCTAAAGAATACACAACGATAGAGCCCTTAAAAATTTTGGAGCTGCCTGGTATTTTTGTTAGCAGATAGGATAGGTATCCGCCGCTGCATGATTCCGCAGCAGCAATGGTTAGTTTTTTGGTTTTTAGCCGGTCGATTAAGTTTTCTAATTTACTCATTTTACCCCATTCTATCAAAGTTATGATTTTAGGCAAGTAAGCGAATTCCCTTAATCTAACGAACCCAACCTAAAGCCAAAAAAGAATTATTCGCTAAACGCAATTTTTCCCCGGGAACAAAAAGGAAAGGGACGATAAAAACCGCCTAAAAATGCGTAACTCGCCCTATATAACTACATGATTAAGGAAATAG
>JBAYMZ010000240.1:0-2728 GCA_041663385.1 Candidatus Omnitrophota bacterium | reverse complement strand
AAAAGTATTGTAACAAGAAATGCTATTGTAACGGAACAAATTTCTTATTAACTATGATGGATAAAATTCGATATTCTATTGTTAGGGTAGTAGCTGGGTTAATTATTTTGGCGCCGTTAACCATGGAACCAGGGTATTGCCAATCTGTAAAACAAAACATGGATAAGGCGGTAGCTGATTTGCTCGCGGAAAAGAAAATACCTGGAGCAATCGTAGGGGTATGGTCACCGTCTCTGGGGACATGGATAAAATCTTTTGGAAAAGCGGATATTGGCAAAGGGCGCGAAATGCATTGGGATAAAAAAATGCGTATTGGCAGCGTAACCCAAACTTATCTTGTAACACTTTTGTTAGAGCTTACTGATGAGCGGAAAGTAAATCTGGATGATAAGGTGAGCAAATATCTTTCTTTTGTTCCAAATGGAAATAATATTACTGTGCGTCAACTGGCAAACAATACCAGCGGCCTTTTTAACTATATGGATGATGATAACTTTAAAGCAGAGGTTAAAAAGAGCCCTCTTCGCGGATGGCAGCCTGTGGAGCTGGCCAATATCGCTTTTTCTCACGCGCCTTATTCTAATCCCGGAGAAGGGTGGCACGCGTCAGACACAAACTTTGTTCTTTTGGGCATGATCATAGAAAAAGCGACTTCCGAACCGCTTCAAGACACGCTTAAAGAAAAAGTGTTAGAAAAGATTGGATTCGCAAACACAGTTTTTGCCACAGGGCCATTTATCAGTGGTGATTATTCGCGAGGTTATCTTGGGGAAAAGAATAGTATTGTGCCGCAGGATATTACTTTTCTTGATCCTTCGGTTATGTGGGCTTCCGGCGCGATAGTTTCAGATCTTGGAGACCTTTCCTTGTGGGTGAAGTCTTTAGCTGGCGGAAGTTTACTGACTGATAAATCAAAAGCTGCCAGGTTTAATTGGATAGAAACCGATCAACCTGGCTTAAAGTTTGGATTAGGTGTTTCGAAAGTTGGTGATTATGTCGGTTATAGCGGAGGGATACCCGGGTATAGCTGCGCGATGTTTTATTTACCTTCCCGGGATGTGACAATTATAGTTCTTTTAAATAAATTTCCTGATGATGACGCGGCAAATTTAATTTTTAAGGCTCTTGCCAAAATAATCCTTCCTGATTCAGCCCTCTGAAGAATTTTTAAAAGAAGTTCTTTTCGTGCCGGCATATAACGTGTATTCATAGAGCCGGCATTCAATATCAGCGGTATAAAAAACAATCTTTTTCTGCGGCCGAAGCCCTACTTTTTTAAGAAGCGGGATATTTCCTGAAAAAATATACCCGCGATATCCAGAGCATTTTTGTTTAAAGAAATCGCCGATGCCTTCATATAATTTTTCTAATTCCTGAATTTCGCCCATGCGTATTCCGTAGCCGGGGTTAAGAATAACAACTCCGCTTCCGGGCGGCACTGCTGTTTGCGAATAGCCGCATTTAGTAAATTCAATATATTGCTCTACTCCGGCGCCAATGGCATTCTTTCGGCTGGCCTCAATGGCTTTTTCGTCGATATCAGTCGCGATTATTTTCCCTTCAATTTTATTGTTTTCTTTCTGTTTTGCCTCATGTTTTATTTGTTCCCATATTTTAATATCAAAAAGTTTTGTATGCATAAAGCCGAAATTCTCCCGATTTATAGATGCCGCGCGGTTTAAAGTAATTAATGCGGCTTCAATGGCAAGAGTTCCGCTTCCGCACATCGGATTTATAAAGTTTGTTTTTGTGTCCCACTCTGTTGCCAAGATAATTCCCGCGGCAAGCGCTTCTTGCAGCGGCGCGGAAAGTGGAATCTTGCGGTAGCTTCTCCGGGAAAGAGTTTCTCCGGAGGAGTCAAGATATATTGAGCAGTCATTTCCGTTCCAATATAAGTAAAGCACGGTTTTAGCCCTGTCTGAACCGGAGTCAGGCCGGCTGCCGGTTGCTTTTAACAGGCGGTCGACAATCGCGTCTTTGCATTTAAGGTTCGCGTAACGCGAATCGCGAATTGTGGAATTAAGGACATTGGATGCCACGCAGATATAGCCGTCGCTTGCAATAAAATTCTCCCAGGGCATGGAATAAATGTTTTTATATAATTCGTCAGGGTTATTGCATTTAAATTCATTAAGCAAGAGGTAGACGTGGTGGGCGCAGCGTAAATGAAGATTTAGGAACATAATATCTTTAAAACTGGCGGTGAGTTTAACACCAGCGTTTATTACTGAAAAATTAGTAAAACCCAAAGAAATAAGTTCTTTTTGAAGGTATGGCACAAGTGTTGGCGCGGTGGCTATAAAAAGAGTATAGGTTTGCATAAACCCTATTATATTATACTCTTTGCTTCTTGGCTATTTTTTTGATTTTATTAAAAAAATTTTAGGATATAATATTACAATTAAAACAACTTAATACATACAATGATTAGCCTGATTGTCTTTCTATCTATAAGCCTATTTTTGCTTGCCTATATCTTTTATGGCCGTTTTTTGGCCTGTCGAGTCCGGCTTGATAACAATAACCTTGCGCCTGCTACCCGTATTAATGACGGTATTGATTATGTTCCGGCACAGCCGGCATTGCTTTTAGGCCAGCATTTTTCAGCAATCGCTGCCGCGGGACCGATTGTCGGGCCGGTTCTCGCTTGTCTTTGGTTTGGCTGGTTGCCGGCTTTGCTTTGGATTGTTCTAGGTGCCATCTTCATTTGCGGTTCACATGATTTTTT
>JBAYMZ010000239.1:0-2739 GCA_041663385.1 Candidatus Omnitrophota bacterium | reverse complement strand
CAGGATTACGATACAACCATTGTCGAGGGTCACAGGGATGCAACGGCACAGAATAAAGCATTTGCAGAGGGTAAAAGCAAACTGAAATATCCGTATAGCAAGCATAATAAACAACCTGCCGAGGCTGTTGATGCAGCTCCTTATATTGGTGGTAGAATAAACTGGAAGCGTGATAACTTATTACTCTTTGCCGGCTACGTTCTTGGTACAGCCGACCATTTATACAGAATAGGAGTTATGTCACACCGGATCAGGTTAGGTGCTGATTGGGATAAAGATAAAGACGTAACGGATGAAACATTTAGAGATGAACCTCATTTTGAAATTATACCAAATGAAAACGATTAAAAATATACCCTGGCTTTGCATACTGGTAGTACTGGCAATCGTGGCATTGATAATTTTCACAAATAAATTATAAACTAAAAAATGAATATTTCAGGGGTATATAAAATTGAATCAAAAATTAAGCCAAATCGGATTTATATTGGAAGCGCTGTAAACATTCAAGAACGATGGCGTAAACACATTAATTATTTAAAAAGAAATAAACATCATTCTATTAAGCTTCAGCGGCATTATAATAAATATGGCAAAAATGATCTTGTTTTTTCAATATTAATAGGATGTGATAAAGAAGACTTAATTATAACTGAGCAATTTTATATAGATGTTTATTTGCCCTATTTTAACACATCTCTAACAGCAGGGAATAGGAAGGGAGTAAGATGTTCTGAAGAGACAAAACAGAAAATAAGAAAAAAACTTAAAGGGCATATCCCATGGATAAAAGGTAGGTATATGTCAGATGATTCTAAACGTAAAATGAGCGAAGCACATAAAGGGAAAACGCTTACCGAAGAACATAAAAAGAAAATAGGAAGGAAAGGAGAACTGCATCCGATGTTTGGAAAGCATATGTCAGAAGAGAGTAAAAGTAAAATGAGCAAGGCTCGAATGGGTAAATCTCCTTGGAATAAAGGGAAAACCGGATTACAGGTTTCATGGATGAAAGGGATAAAATTTCCAAAAAAGGTAGATAAAAAAATAATTTAAGTGTAATTTAATTAATAATTTTAAAACAAAAAAAATGAAAAAATTAATGGTTATTTTATTGTGTATGTTAATTGCCCCTGTGGCATTATTAGCTCAAACAGATTTTCCTATACCCACTGACATTGCAGATGTATTTGTCAATTTCGGGGTATGGATAGGTTCATTTACCGGAATTGCCGGGCTTACTGTATTTCTCACAGCTACGGTATTAGCAATTTTTAAGGTTACTGGATCGGGTCTCCGGCAGTTAATAAGTTGGGCAATGGGTTCCTTACTCGTAGTTTTAATGAATGTGCTTCATATAGGCTTTGCCGCAGATCTGATCTGGTATGGTGTTATAGCTTATGCCGTTGCTGTATCATTGGCTGCAAATAGGATGTTTGATATAGGACTGCTTAAAAGCTTACTGGAAGCCTTTAAACTAACTAAACCGACTGTTTGATGTACTACGTAGCAATTATTATTGGTGCCGTTATAGCCCTTCTTTTGGGCTTTAACGAGGCACTGGCAAAGCCGGACTATAAGTTCTCTATCTTCATTAAGCAGAACATGGGATCTACTTTGCTTAACATTCTCTGCGGCGGTGTGTTGGTATTTGCGAAGGATGAGATTTCATCTATCTACACCATTACATTTATCAGTTCTGTGGTACTTGGCATGTCTGGGCAGCTCCTGTTTAAGAAGGTGGCAAAGGTGTTTAATCCGGAAGATCCCACAGCAATAGGAGTGAACGAATGAGGTGATTGACAAAATATTTTAAATAACTAAGACGATGACTCTCTGGAATATGTACGAATTGATGGAATTAATCTTAAACAAGGATTATGGGGGGAATGTGCTTACTCCGGAACGATTCCGTCAGTTAATAAAAGTTGTCAATATCGATAAGTTTAAAAAGAAGTTTGGCCTCCCGGAAGAGTATCAGCCTGGGAGGCCAGTTCCCAAGGAGTATGTTGAGATCACCTTGAAAAATGCAGACGATTTAAGAAGATTTAAAGCTACTCCATTAATAAATACTCCGGCAGTTGCAGGATTGCTTCCATATCCTGAAGATTATGCGCACAGGGACCAGATTATATATAACGATATAGGTGGTGGATTTTTTGATGGTGTTCCACAGGATATACCAAGGCAGGTAGAGATATTGACCGAGACACAAGCTGCGGCAAGAAGAAGTAATTATACAAAAAGACCATCAACAACATATCCGATTGGCGTTATGCGAAGCGCGGGAATACAGATTTATCCGATAACGGTTACCGTTGTTGACTTTTTCTATTGGAGGTTCCCGGTAGAGCCGGTCTTCTCATATAACCAATATGCTGGTTATATTACATACAATGCTGCGGCATCGGTAGAATACGAATGGCCGGAGGACGAACACATCTCCTTGGTTACTATGATGCTTGGATATATGGGAGTCAATATGCGAGAGGCCGACATTATTCAATACTCAGAGATGAAAAAACAAACAGGAACTTAAAAAAAGGTAAATGAAAAAGCAAAACTTGGTTGATCTTGTTTCTGACTTTGTGGCCGGTGGGCAGCCAGATGATATGATTGGGCAATATCATCCTGCTATCATAAAGAAATATCTGGAAAATGCGTTTAACCAAGTCGTTTATCAAGTGTGGTTAAACTGCAGAAAGTTTACAGACTATAGCCAGCTTGATGCTTGGACAT
>JBAYMZ010000238.1:0-2744 GCA_041663385.1 Candidatus Omnitrophota bacterium | reverse complement strand
TTAGTTAAGAAAGTTGCCGAATGTGTTTTTATGCCGTTTACGGTTGGCGGCGGCATACGCAGTGCTCAGGATATAAGGCAGTTACTTTTAGCTGGCGCGGATAAAGTTTCGATAAATACTGTAGCGGTTAATAATCCAAAAATCATTACAGAGGCAAGTAGTATTTTCGGCGCGCAATGTGTTGTGGTGGCGATTGATGCTCAGTTACGAAGGATGAAAGACGAAAGACGAAGGACGAAAAAATCGTCTATTGCCCCAGCGAAGCGGTCGTCCATCGCCCCTCGATTAGATTGGGAAGTGTACATAAACGGCGGCAGGACTCCGACAGGGTTAGACGCGGTAGAATGGGCAAAGAAAGCGGAGAAACTTGGCGCTGGAGAAATTCTTCTTACCAGCATGGATTGTGACGGAACAAAAAATGGTTTTGATTTAGCTTTAACTAAAGCCGTGTCTAACGCGGTAAAAATACCAGTGATTGCTTCTGGCGGAGCAGGTAAACTTTCTGATTTCTATGATGTTTTTTGCCAGACAAAAGCAACTGCGGCTCTGGCGGCATCAGTATTTCATTATCGTGAAATCAGCATAAAAGATATTAAAAAATATTTAAAAAAAAGCAAAGTTGAGGTGAGAACATGAAGAAACAAAAAGCCAAAAAGACGAAACTGCCGGAATTAAAGTTTGATGAAAAAGGCCTGATACCGGCGATTGTGCAGGATTATAAGAGTGGAGATGTTTTAATGATTGCTTACATGAACAAAGAATCCGTTAAAATTACCCTCAAGGAAAAGAGAACTTGTTTTTACTCACGTTCGCGTAAAGAATTATGGCGCAAAGGCGAAACCAGCGGCCATGTGCAAAAAGTAAAAGCGATTTATTATGATTGTGATTGCGATGCGCTTTTAATTAAAGTTCAGCAAATCGGCGTTGCCTGTCATACGGGGTCGTGGAGTTGTTTTTATAGAAGAGTTATTTAAGATATTTGTAACACGTCATGACTTTATTCAGAACGTGTTACTTGTTACGTGATACGTGTTACTGTTTACAATTTGGTGACTAAATATGCAGATAAATCCGACATTAAAAGATTTTTCCAGATTAGCGAAGAAGCATAACCTAATTGTGCTGTCGCATAAATTCTATTCGGATTCACTCACTCCGGTTTCTATTTATCACAGTTTGTCAAAGAAGCTCAAAGGAGAGAGTTTTCTTCTTGAATCAGTAGAGGGTGAGGAAAAAATAAGCCGGTTTTCTTTTCTTGGCTTTATGCCGATATGCACCTTTAAAAGCAAAGACAGAAAAATTTACATAAAAAATCAAAAAGAAGTTGTTTTTGATACAGAGAAAGATCCTTTGTATGAACTTAAAAAGTTGATGCAGAAATATAGCGTGGCCCCAAAGGAGAATTTACGTTTTTTTGGCGGTTTTGTTGGCTATCTGGGGTATGATTTAATAAGATTTTACGAACCCGTAGGCCCAAAGAAAAAAGATACTTTGAATACTTTTGATACGTATCTTATTCTGCCGAAGTTTCTGATTATTTTTGATCACGTTCAAAAGCAAATCGAGATACTTAATTTTGTAGAAATCAAAAGCGGTAAGAATTTCGAAAAAATCTACGATAAAGAGCGCAAGGCGATTGGTAATATTTTTAATAAGCTTATGAATCCGGCTAAGCCTACAGCGTTATCGTTGTCTTATCCAAAAAATATCAAACTTAAATCTAATTTGGCTAAAAAAGATTTTGTGGCAAAAATTCAAAAAGCAAAAGAATACATACGAGATGGAGAAATCATACAAACTGTGTTTTCACAAAGGTTTTCTGTTGATTTCACGGCTGAGCCTTTTAACGTTTACCGGTATTTAAGGATAATTAATCCTTCGCCGTATATGTTTTATTTGAACCTGAAAAATGTTCAAATCGCCGGTTCTTCTCCGGAAATGCTTTTAAGGTGCGAGAAAAATGTCTTAATTACCCGGCCAATTGCCGGCACGCGAAAAAGAGGAAAAGACGATATTGAGGAAAAAAAATTAGAGAATTCGCTTTTAGCTGATCCGAAAGAAAGAGCCGAGCACATTATGCTTGTTGATTTGGCGCGCAATGATGTGGGGAAGGTATCGGAAAGCGCAAGCATAAAAGTTCCTTTGTTTATGGCCATTGAAAAGTTTTCGCATGTAATGCATATAGTAAGCGAAGTCAAAGGCGAGTTGAAAAAAGGCAAAGATATTTTTAGCGCTTTTCAAAGTTGTTTCCCCGCAGGCACCTTAAGCGGCGCTCCAAAGGTCCGGGCAATGCAAATTATCAATGAACTCGAGGAAGAGGCACGGGGTATATATGGAGGTTCAGTCGGATATTTTTCCTTCACAAACAGCCTTGATACGTGTATAATAATAAGAACAGTTGTATTTAAGAATAAAAAAGCTTATGTTCAGGCTGGGGCGGGGATAGTGATGGATTCTGATCCTATTTCGGAATATAAAGAAACAGTCAATAAGGCAAAAGCACAAGTTTTGGCAGTAACATTAGCAAGTAAGTAGTTTTAATCAATCCTATAAGGAGGAAGCAATGAAAAAAATAATCAGCTTTTTTGCAATCCTATGCCAATTATCTTTTGTTTCATTGTATGCCGCTGATCAGGCAGCCAATAATGTTCAAAATGAAATTAAGACAGAAGCGGTTAAAGTTCAGGAAGCAGAGGTTTTTAATCAAGAGCAGCCTGTGCAAGCTAAAATAGAACAGCCCGTGC
>JBAYMZ010000237.1:0-2747 GCA_041663385.1 Candidatus Omnitrophota bacterium | reverse complement strand
CGGTTCCCCGGGTAAACCCGGGGTCTACCTCTGGATTAAAATATATTCCCAAAAGGTAGTCCCCGCAAAGGCAAAGGCAAAGGCAAAAAACCTATAATCGCGCTTCCCTACCGCCAAAATCATCCGCGTGAAGTATATATGTAAGTATATACTAATGTATATACTTACAAAATAACAATAATCCCGCGATAGCGGGTTTCGAGATATTTTCCGAAATCTAGCGCCGATACGGCGCAATCCTGGCAAAGCAGCGGAGGCTAGTAGACGATGTTCTCACCTATTGGAAAACCACAACCGACCGATTTTATATCCCGGATCTTCCACCTTCCAAATCTGCCACTCTAGCGATGAGCTATCGCTAGTGTTAGCCCCGGTTCGCCGGGATACCCGGCGCGAACCAAGCAATGAGTTGATTGGTTTTTATTGCGATCACCTCAATGAACAAACCCACCATAAAACAAACCTTAGAAGAAATTGATAATTTAACAAACCAAATCGAAGAGATCGAAAAACCAATTCATGCCCTTGAATCAAAGATCGTCTCGATAAAAAATACGATTGAGCGGGGCAAAAGACTAAAGGAGTCGGATTATTTCGGCTATATAAAGCAAAACGGCGATGAAACTATCCGGCAACTAGAACAAACACTCAATACCGATTCAGAAGTGTTAAAATCACTTAAAGAAAAAACCGAAAATCAGGCAAAACCGCTACTTATTGCCATAAGCAATAAAGAAGCTCTTCTCGCAGAAATGCGAAAGAAAAGCGCTTCTAAAAAAGATCGGGAACGGGAAAACCGGGAACAAAGCAAAACACCGATAGACCTCATGAGATGGGCGAAACGGTTACGATGGCAAAGAAGCCAGAAAATAGATCCGTTAGTTTGGAAAGTAATTGGATTAGCCAATAAAAGGGAAAAACAAATACTTGATCAAATAATGCGCATTTATGGACTAAAGTTAGTCCCTCGAAAAGAGCTAACAAAGCATTACGCTAATAAATATAGCTGTTATCGACTTTCGTTATGGAAAAGGGGTTATTATCTTATTCCCGATCCGCAATATAGCCCAGATTTGAGTAACGCGGGGAAAAATCTATCTAAACCTTTTTTTGCAAAAGGCATTACGCAACTCTAGATTTTCGAATTCGACAAAAAAGTAACAATAAGTCTCGATTGAAAATTTACTTCTATATTTCGGGAGTTGTCTGGCTCAATTTTTATTTTTGTTAAATTCTATGATTATTTTTTGAACCTGTTCAGGTAGTCCCTTTTCGCGACATATCGACATAATTGTTTCTCTTTCCCATAGCAAGATTCTTTTTCGTTTATATAAATCATGCCCAAAAATAAATTGCTTTGCACCTTCTGTTATAGTTCCAGAAACAACAAGCAGAATGTGATCAGGTTTCACTGTCGTATTGTTTTCTACGTCCGGCATTGCCCATTCTAATTGTGATGATGTTTGGTTTAAAACTTGATTTACATTTTCTTTTAATTTTGCTGTATTTGCTTTAATATCTCCTCTTTTTACCTGCGCCGAAAAATACAACCAGTGGCCTGTGGGTATCTTAATTTTCATTCTTTGAATATCTTGACCAAATTCAAGGGATTTGTCTCTATGGCCTTTAGCCTCAGCAGTAATAAACCCTATATGTCTTAAAAGTGGGACTAAGAGGAATTGAGTAAACTCATCTTCATTGGCCTTGGCTAAAAAATTTAGAATTTGGTCTTCCGATATAAATAGAGGTTGATTTTTTCTAATCAGTTCCTGAAATTCTTGTCGAACGAGCCTTACCGCAAGTTCGGAGGCTGTTTTCTTTATTTCATCTTCTGTTTTTTCAAATAGTTCACTTTCTACCGAAACTCCTCGCCAATTTGTAAAACCCTTTTGGGATCTAAAAAAAAGCGCTATTTCGGCAATTGGAAAATTTTCACCCTGCTGGCTCCTTAAATCAACGTACGTTATCTCTTTAATACCGCCGGCGAAATCTGAAGAATAAATAAAGTGTGTTTTTTTACGGTCAATTGCAAAGTAAAAATTATTCGGTTTTCCCAAATCAAAATTTGCTAAACCAATGTTTGTTTTTATTGCATTATCTCTAAAAATATCGAAGAAAGTATCAAAGAAAATATTTATTTTTTTCTTTAGTTCACTATCTTGGAGATTGCCACCAATTAACGATATTCCTGTTGAAAATGACATATTTTTTGATTTAAATTATGATTTTGTCCGGTTATTAAGGATATAATTTTTAAGCCATTCGGCGTTTTCCCTATTCAAAATAAGAATGCCACCTGCAAATGCGTTCGCGGTTATTAAAAAGACATTGGAAAGACCCGTTGCACGAGCGAAGACGTTGCGCCTAATGGCGACATTGGTTATTAAATTAAAGTTTATGGTATTAGAGTTTTTAACAATAACACCCTTATTGATAGTGATTTTGTCTCTCTCGACGACATATGAAACACGTTGCGTTTTTATATAATCGACCAAATAGCACGGTATCCCGATATAAATCATAACAAACCAAAAAAATACGGTAGCAAATTCATTGTTTACAATAGAAATAACCCAATAAAGAATTAAATCCGTTATAAAAAGAGCGACTAGCACATCAAGAGAAGCTCTCTTCGGTATTTTATTGATTGCGCCGATTTTTAGTGATTCATTCCCAGCATTTTGCGTTGTTCCCTCCTCTTTTTTTACAGGCTCTTGAATTTCTGTATTTCCTTGATTTCGTATTGG
>JBAYMZ010000236.1:0-2750 GCA_041663385.1 Candidatus Omnitrophota bacterium | reverse complement strand
TTTTGGGATTTTTATCTTGTAGAATCATGTTTTTAAATTTATTAAATCTTTCAATCTCTGCTTCCAAAAAAATATTTATTAGCTATTTCGATATAACTTGTGATAAAATAATAAACAAGATGTTAAAATATGAAAAAAGGCGCATTAGTTTTACCAATTAGCATAATCATCGGCTGTTTTATTCTTGGAGGATTTTTTTATTGTAGCCAAATAAATAAACAAAAATTAATAAATCAAGAAAATTTGTTAAAAATTCAAGCAGAAAATCAAGATATAGCCAAAAAAGAAGAAAACAAAAATCTTATCGGTGAGAAAGTTGAACTAATTTATAATAAATCAACCGGTGAACTTTACCCAATTTTGCCAGATGATGCCGCAGTCCATTCCTGTGTTTGGACTATATGGGGTGACCATGGGAGCGATACGGTTGTTGTAACAAAATCGACTTTTTTAGATGAAAATTCAGATGAAACGATAAAAATGAATGGCTTTTTACCGCCCCGAGTGCCTATTTTTGTATCATGTATTAATTGGCAAAATGAAGTTTATTCCGGTTCTATAGGAGAATACTAAAAAGTAATATTTATTTTTTAATATGACAAAACTATGGACGACATCATATTTTCTAAAAATTTAATCAAAGGCAAGATAGCTCAAATCATTTTTGAACAAATGTTTAGGGAGCAAGGCGAATATACTGTTATTCCATTTGGATATGAAAATATTCTCCCCGAGATATTTCCACAACGTCATAATTTTGAAGGCGCGCAAAGAGCAATCGATAATATCAGGCATGCCCCGGATTACACTTTAATATCAGCCAGAAGAGAGAAGGTTTTTTTGGTCGAGGTTAAATATAGGAAAGAAATGGATATTGAAGAGATAAAGGCTATTGCTGCTAGGCAAATCCAGAGATGGAATCCGTCATGTATTTTTGTAGCAACACAAGGCGGTTTTTATTTTAATTTATGTTCGACTATTTTAAACAAGGGAATTATCAAAAAATTGCCTGATAGATTGATTTCTAAAGAAATTCAGGATAAATATATAGTTTTATTGCGTGAATTCGAACGCTAAGTAATATTAGTTATTTTTATTGGCTCTGCTAGTTGGCAAATTTAAAAGTTCGAATCGGAAAATAAAATTCATTGACTTTTTATAGAAAAAATCATATATATAACAATATGCTTGTGGGGCGTCAGCTCTATTCGGCTAATTTATAAGCCGAAGGCAGGCATAACAAAAAAGACTTCAGAAATGAAGCCTTTTATATATATTAAATATTTGGTCTGTTTTTAAAATAACTTTTAGAACTAAGTAAAATAGCCTATAATATAGTAATATGATTGAAGATCTATTATTAAATATTTATGAGTTTTTATCCGTTATTATTCCGTTCTTAATCGTTTTTGGAATATTTAAAGTGATATATAAACGGAAACGGATCGAAATGACACGCGGGCATTTCGGACTGCTCTTTATTTTTGCTGTCTATATTTTTGGCGTTTTTTATTTTACTGGTGCCGGTACTATATTCGATGCCTGGCGTTACGGTTTAGAAGCGATAATGAGACAAACAAATTTTATTCCTTTTTCCAGTCCGGGAATTGATATTGTGGCCTATCTGCTAAATATTATTTTGTTTGTGCCATTGGGTTTTTTAGCGCCCCTTATCTGGCCTAATCTAAATAAGATAAAATACGCTTTCCTTGCTTGGGCGTCTTTTTCGCTGTTAATCGAACTTAGTCAATTACTTAATTATCGATCAACTGATGTCGACGATTTGTTGATGAACACGTTTGGCGCCATAATTGGTTATTTATTATTCCGTATATTTTCTCGTCTAACAAAACGAAGCGATAAAGTTATCGCTCTTTGCAAATATGAGGTGGTATTTTATATCTTAGCGATGTTTGTTGGACGTTTTTTGACTTTTAATGAATTCGGTTTGGCCAAGATTATTTATGGATTTTAAAAGAACGCTATAAAATCCAGGGAAGATGCTTGGTTTTATTTGCTGATCAGCCGGTTTGTAACATATAGTTTGAGTATAAACATAACTAGTGATACAATCATAATATAAATATTACTTAATCATTATGAAAAAAATTATCATCATCCCGCTTGCTTTGGGCGGATTGTTTATTATCTTGTCAGCGGCTGTCTTTGCCTATTGTATGCATAACCGTCAGGTAATGACTACTTTGGTGGCGACTTCGACGGCGCCATTAATCAATAATTCCTCTACGGACCTTAATGCTTCTTCGACCGCCGCGACAACTACTTTAGTTTCGACTGAAGCCTCTCCGGAATTAACCGTCGCTACTTCTTCAACTGTTGTCTCTGCTAAAGCGAGCAGTTCTAAGCAGGGCGGGGTAATGATTCCGGCTACTGAGCCGACTTTAAAAAAGGCCACTTCCACCAAGATCGGTGGCAGCACCAGTATCGCTAATCCGGCCTCGACTAATTGTAAAGAAAAGGGTGGTACTCTAAAGATTAAAACCCGCGGTGATGGTGGCCAATATGGTTTATGTTATTTTGAAGATAATTATGCTTGCGAAGAATGGGCCCTGTTCCATGGTGATTGTCCGGTCGGTGGTCAGCGGACTACCGGTTATGACACGGAATCGCAACGTTATTGTTCTTGGCTGGGTGGACAAACCTATGCTCAGGATAACGCTGTTTGCACCTTTAAAGATGGTTCCACTTGTTCCGATGAAGCATTATACAACGGTACTTGTTCTCCAAAA
>JBAYMZ010000235.1:0-2754 GCA_041663385.1 Candidatus Omnitrophota bacterium | reverse complement strand
GTTGAGAGAATAACAAAAAGATCGAGATGCTCCTTTACTTCTGATTGCGCAAAGATAACTGATTTATCAGGATCTATACCATAAGCTAGCCAATCCGCGACATTATCCAGCATGGAATCTCTGCATACGGAAGGATTTTTATATTCACTCATTAAAGCATGCCAGTCAGCAACCATGAAAAAGCACTGGTACTCTTCCTGCAATTTAACCCAATTAGACAAAGCTCCCACCCAATGGCCAAGATGAAGCTTGCCTGTAGGCCTCATCCCGCTAAGTATTACCTTTTTATTCATTTTATTTAATGTAATTAAAACACAATGGAAATACGGTAGAAATACAATTATATTTCTAACGTATTTCGCGAGTAAAGCAAGCGCATGTCAACTGTATTTCTGTCTGGCTCTATTCTTTAAGACGCCTAGTTACTAATTCCTCCGTATAAACATCAATAATATCGCCTTCTTTAATCCCGTCAAAGCCCACGCTTATACCACATTCAACCCCTTCGGCAACTTCCCTCACATCATCTTTAAACCTTTTTAATGATTGAATTTTACCTTCAAAGGCTACAGCATTTTCGCGTAAAAGCTGACAAGTATAATTTCTTTGAATTTTTCCTTTTTCAACAATGCATCCGGCAATAATTCCTGACTTAGATAGCTTAAAGACAGCTTTTACTTTAGCGCGTCCAAGAAAAATTTTCTTTACATGTGGAGCGAGCAAACCCTCGAAAGCCGCCTTTATATCATCAATCAACTCATAGACTATCTGATAAATCCTGACCTCTATTCCTTTTTGTTTTGCAAGGTCTCTTGCTTGAGGCTCCATTGTCACCTTAAAGCCTACGATTATCGCGTCAGTTACCTCCGCAAGAAGTATGTCTGATGCGTTTACCGAACCAACACCCTTATGAGTAATAACAAGGTTAACTTCTTCATGTAAAATCTTCTTTAGCGCTTCGTCAACCGCCTCAAGAGTACCGCCTACATCTGCTTTTAATATTACTTTTAATTGTTTTATCTTATCTTCTTTTACTTTTTTGTATAAATCTTCAAGCTTAAAATGGGTAGGGCTTTTGAGTTTTGTTTTCGCATTTTCCTCCCGGCGCTTTTCAACTATTTCTTTCGCGCTTTTTTCATCAGGAACAATAAAAAGCTGATCCCCGGGGTTAGGCACGCCATTTAAACCGGTTACTTCAACCGCTGATGCTGGAACCGCTTCAACAATGTTACCGCCCCTGTCATCGTTGATTGCCCTGATTCTTCCCCAATAATGGCCGGAAACACACCAATCACCTATTTTTAAAGTACCTTCTTGTACCAAAATATCAACCAGTGGCCCCCTGCCCTTAGACAAACGGGCTTCAACAACCACACCAACGGCCGGACGAGAATAATCAGCTTTTAACTCAAGAAGCTCCGCCTGGAGCAAGATAAGTTCCAAGAGCTCATCAATACCTGCACCGGTTTTTGCTGAAACGCCCACGGTTGTGGTTTTGCCTCCCCAATCTTCTGGAACAAGCCCAGCCTTAGAAAGCTGCTGTTTTACCATATCAGGATTCGCATTAGCTTTATCCATTTTGGTTATCGCAACAATAATAGGCACATCAGCCGCTTTTGCGTGGTCAAGCGCCTCTACTGTTTGAGGCTTTACGCCCTCATCAGAAGCAACCACGAGTATTACTATATCAGTAACGTTTGCTCCGCGTGAACGCATCGCGGTAAAAGTTTCATGGCCCGGAGTATCAAGAAAAGAAATTTTCCCTTTTGGAAGAGTAACCTGGTAAGCGCCGGTATGCTGAGTTATACCTCCGGATTCTTTCTCGGCAATTTTACTTTTACGTATATAATCAAGAAGGCTGGTTTTTCCGTGGTCAATATGCCCCATAAGCGTAACTATCGGCGGCCTTCGCTTTAAATTTTTTGACTCAACATTTAAAATCGCCTCTTCCTGGGTTAGTTTCTTCTTTAAATTTATTTTATACTTATAGGCAATATTCTTGGCTGCTTCTTCATCAAGATTGTGATTTATACTAATGAATTTACCCTCTTTCAATAAACCAGAAATAAGCTCAGAAGACTTCTTGTCTAATTTAACTGCCAAGTCTTTAACTGAAATGGGGAAATTCACCTCAATAACATTATCCTCAATCTCTTTTTCTTTAAGCTCGGATATTTCATTCTTAATAATTTCCGCAGTGTCATCGTCTACGGCAGACATATGGCTTTTAACAGGAAAATTCATGCTCTTTAATTTAACTATTAATTCCTTAGTGTCTATACCGAGTTCTTTTGCCAATTCATGAATTCGCATTTTCACACCACCTTTAATGAGTGCATCATTTTTTCAAACCCTTAGTGGCGCAGAAAAAATAATAGCACGAATGAAACCCTTGGCATTTACCTTAATTCTTTTATTTAGATAAAATGTCAATGGTTTCTACCGCCTTTGGCGGCTTGATTACAGCGGTTAAAGAACACTTACGCCGATTACAACTCCATGTAACCGCTGAATCAATTTTCCTACTTACATAAAATACACTAAAACTCTTTATTGTTTAGGTTCTTCTTTAGGTAAATCTTCTTTAGGTGACGCTTCCTTCGAAGCCTCCTCTTTAGCTTCTGCTTCTTTAGCTTCTGCTTCTTTGGCTTCTGCTTCTTTGGCTTCTGCTTCTTTGGCTTCTGCTTCTTTGGCTTCTGCTTCTTTGGCTTCTGCTTCTTTGGCTTCTGCTTCTTTGGCTTCTGCTTCTTTGGC
>JBAYMZ010000234.1:0-2788 GCA_041663385.1 Candidatus Omnitrophota bacterium | reverse complement strand
GTTAGCGGCGCCAAAACAATTAACCCAGCTACTACCCTAACAATAAAATATCGAATTTTATCCATCATAAATAAAGCCTCCCCCGGTCTAATCCTAAAGGATAGGCCATCCTAATACCTTACTAAGGATGGGCCTAAAGACCGGGGCTTCCTCCTAAACAGAAATCCCACGAGTTAAAGTCCGATGATCTCTGCGCAGGATTAATAAGAAATTTGTTCCGTTACAATAGCATTTCTTGTTACAATACTTTTTACGGCACGCTTCAGGTAATCATTTTCAGTATTAGCATAAACAATAATGTACAATCCCAGTTCTTTCATCTTAATTCCAAAAAATGGCGTGGCAGCCATACCGAATGCCTTGGGTTGATCGCTAAAACAAATATAAATAATATCATTGCCGCCGCGAGACCTCTTATTTTTAAAAATATTGGTTCGCTCATTTTCCGAACCACCAACTATGCGTATACTTTTTATGCGCTGATATTGCGCCGGAAGCTCCGGAGTATCGCTGTAATTATCCGGGCAAAAATCTTTTAATTCCCCATAGCTATTCCTTATCCTCCATAGCTCATCATAAATACTTTTTATAATGCGGTTGCTCTTTTCTATAACTTCATCATAATTTGGAGTTTGAGAATAAACCGGCGCTGTAGAAATAACAAAAATAAATAAGAATAGGGTGGTCAAAAATTTCATATTTAATGCGTTATGCAAAAATTACACCCGCCACAAATTGCGAATACCATGCAAACAAAGGGATCCTTCAGACGCTTCGCGCCTTCAGGATGAGTAGTCATTCGGACTACTATTTAGGAAAATTAAAATTTATATCAACGTCCTTTCTTTCTTCTTCCTGCGCTTTAAATAACTCCCTTTGCTTCATCTGTAGTATCTGCGCCACAAACATATCCGGTATCTGGTTTATTCTTATATTATAATTGTTAGCAGAATCATTGTAAAACTCACGCCTATCGGCAATCTGGCTTTCAAGATAGCTTATACGCTGTTGGAGCTGCAAAAAACTTATGTTAGCTTTTAGGTCAGGATAATTTTCCGCGACCGCGAAAAGAGTTTTTAACCCTTTAGCCAATTCCCCTTCAGCCTGAGAGGCTTCACCCACTGTTTTTGCACCAAGACAGGCAGTTCGAGCTTGAGTAATTTTTTCTAATGTCTCCCGCTCATACTTCATGTAACCTTCGCATACTTTTATAAGCTTAGGCAATTCATCATAACGCTGTTTAAGCAACACATCGATATTCGCCCAGGCTTTATCAATGTTACGCGATAACACAATTAAACCATTATAGACAGCAACAAAATAAAGAACGACTCCGATGATTAAAAAGATAAAAAATCCGAAAAACAAAAAACTAAACGCCATAGCACGCCCTCCATTTTTTTCTTAGAAAATTTTCATACTGGCAAAGAAAACGTAAAGCATAACCAACGCCAAAATTCCTCCACCAAAAACTCCGCAAATCGCTTGCCATCTCAATTTCCATATTAATTCTTTTTGGCTTTGATCCGATATTATAAATGCTTTTTCATTTCCGGTTTTTGATATTATAACATCAGTTATATCATTATTTTTATTTTCTTCGAGCTCTTTCTGTAAAACTTCCTGCTCTAACTTCGAAACTGCCGCATCCCACTCTTCCTGGTTGATAGTACCGTCTTTGTTTTGATCTACCGCTTTCATAAAATTCGAATCTTTTTTTAATTCTGCCAGGCGCTTATATAAATTCTCCTGATGATTATTCATGAAATCATTTTGTTTGTTTGCCGTGCCAAGCACATAGACATTATCATATTCTGTAATATACCATTCACGAAAACGCATTTTATAATTACCAAAAAAACCCTGATAGGAAATACCATTTTGCTGCATAAACTCAATTAAATTAGCAGGTGCCGTTGTAAACATTCCGGTTACGAATTCATAATCAACCGGCAATATCAACTCTGCATTTTGGGGAAGAACAAGCATCTGGCCGGTTGTATCCTCTATTAAAAAAGGGCAATAAAAACTATTTCCCTGTGTAACCGTAACCCAATGGCTTGATTTTCCTCTTTGTTCATAACGCTCTACCGTATAACGGTATAAAACACATTCTGTTTTTGTCAGAGGGCTTTTAAGTAACGCTTTCTTTTTTGCTTTTCCGATAAGTTCAACCAAGCCAAGAGCAAGCCCGCGTATGGTGGAAGTGGGGATGTTTTCGATTAATCTTTTGCGGCGCAGGCGCTTGAATCCCCAGAAAAATGACCATACACCAAAACCGCAAAGAAACAGGGAATAAACCGTTATTCGTTCCATAAATTTATATTATAGCATATGTTATCGAGCAGAAAAGCATTACTTAAGTTTCGGGTAACATTCTTAAACTTATGCCCCCCCACCTTTAACGAAACTGAGATTTTTTTCGCTTCAGGTCACTTTTTAACACCAAAGCTATTTTACTGTCTTGTCCTGTTCTTCGCAGGGACGCATAATTTTTCCAGCGGGTCCTGGCTTGGCTGTTTTCTCACAGTACCGCTTGCCCCGCCCCTGCGGGCGGGGCTTCGCTCGGAAAAAACCTTTTGCTCTTGCCGGCTTTTTTTAAAAAGCCGGCAAACCATGCCTGCAAAAGGTTTTTTTACGTGCTGTTCAAAAACAGCCAAGCCGCCCGCTGGTTCGATAGAAGACAGGAATGAAATTGATAATTTAAGCTTTGCCGGAAAAGCCAAAAAAGAATTATGAGCGATATAGCAATTTTTAGATAAAAACCGCCGTAAAGAAATGCGGGTGT
>JBAYMZ010000233.1:0-2791 GCA_041663385.1 Candidatus Omnitrophota bacterium | reverse complement strand
TTTATTTAAAGGCTTAACAAAATAATAAGAATTTTCCGGCGGCTCATTCTGCAAATCCTCTAAAGGCCCGCCTTCAACGCTTACACCCCAGATATTTTTATCGATACTGTAAACTTTTTCTTTAGTTGTCTTTATGGGAATATTGTGCCGCTTGCAATAATCTATTTCCTCTTCCCTTGATGTCAGTTCCCATTCCCGTAACGGCGCGATGGTTTTTATGTGCGGCGCTAAAATCGCGGTTGTCGCCTCAAATCTTACCTGGTCATTGCCTTTTCCTGTGCAACCATGAGCAACAAAACCGGCATTTTCTTTTTTTGCAACATCAACTAAATGTTTTGCGATTAAAGGCCGGCCAAGGCTTGTACTTAAAACATATTTTCCCTCATATAAAGCTCCGCATTTAAGCCAGGGCAAAATATAATCATGAGCAAACTCTTTACAGAGGTCTTTGACGTATATTTTTGACGCGCCGGTTTGAATGGCCCGTTTTTTCAAATCCGCAGGCGAAAATTCACTGCCTAAATTAGCAGAAAAACAAACCACATCAAACCCTTTGTCTTTTAGCCACTTTATGCAACAGGAAGTATCCAAGCCTCCTGAATATGCAAGCACTACTTTTTTCATTTGTTAACTCCTTATCTCTTACATTCCCTTAAATACATAAACCAAAATAGCTTTGGCAGTATGCAATCTATTTTCTGCTTGCAAAAATACTTCGGAATTTTTACTTTCCATAACGCTGTCGGTTATTTCTTCGCCCCGATGTGCAGGAAGGCAGTGCATAACACTACAATCTTTTTTGGCTAAGCCTAAAATCTTATCATTTATCTGAAACTTGCTAAAAATCTTCTTCCTTTGGGCTTTTTCTTTCTCCTGGCCCATAGAAGCCCAGACATCAGTATACAAAACATCCGCGCCTTTAGCTGCTTCCTCGGCTTTGGTTACGATATTTATTTTTGCCCCGGAAGCCTTAGCGCATCCGCAGATTTCTTCTAAAACTTTTTTCTCCGGCTGGTAGCCTTTTGGGCTGGCAATAGTAAGGTTGCCGCCTAATATCGCAAAGGCATGGATAAGCGAAGTACAAACATTATTACTATCACCGATATAGGCAATTTTTAGTTTTTCGATATCGCCTTTCAACTCACACATCGTAACCAAATCGCCAAGTATTTGTGATGGATGCATGGCATCACTTAGCGCGTTGATGACCGGAATCGACGACATTTTCGCAAACTCCAAAATATTTTCGTGAGCAAAAGTTCTAAATACTGCCGTATCAAAAAACCGCGACACTGTCCGGCTGACATCAGCGATTGCTTCCCGTTTACCAAGCTGAACCTCTTCCGGAGCGTAATAAACCGCCTGCCCGCCAAGCTGGACTGAGCCCACACAAAAAGCCGCTTTTGTTCTTAGCGATGGCTTCTCAAAGAAAAGGCCAACGCATTTTCCGCTTAACGCGTCCTTATATTTCACAGGATTTCTTTTAATATCCAAAGCCAGATTAATTAACGCATAAATATCCGGTTTGGAAAAATCTTTTAAAGAAATAAAATGTCTGATCATAATTAATATTTTATGGTTTTTAAAACTCTAGTTAAAATCCTTATCCCCTTATCCAATTCCGCTCGCTTTACGTTGAGCGCCGGCATAATTCGCAACACTGTGCCGTGCGTGGAATTTATAATCAAACCCTCTTCCATTGCTTTCATAAATATCGGAAAAGAATCAATGTGTAATTCCAAAGCCGTCATAAGCCCGACACCTCTGGCTTCTTTAACGAATGAAAACCTATTTTTAAGCTTATTTAAGCTCTCAAGCAAATAATCACCCATATTTTTTGTATTTTCGAGAATTTTTTCTTCTTCAATAATTTTAAAAACCTCCAAAGAAACTTTTGTTACTAAAGGTGAACCACCAAAAGTTGAAGCGTGCAATCCCGGTTGAAAAAAGTGAGCAAGCTCATCTTTGACGACAAATGCCGAAATAGGAACGCCTGCGCCAAGACCTTTTGAAACGACAAAAGCGTCCGGCGTAATATCATAATTTTGGTAGCAAAACAAATTATTCGTCCTGGCCATCCCGGTCTGAACCTCATCAACAATTAGCAGCAGTTTGTTTGCTTTACAAAATTCGCTTAAATTCTTTACATATTCTTTGGAGGCGATATTTACGCCGCCTTCGCCTTGTATAAGTTCCAGCATTACCGCAACGGTTTTTACGTTTACCTGCGATTTAAAACTTTCAAAATTATTAAACTCAGCCTCTCTAAAGCCGGGTAATATCGGTTGAAATGGCTCCTTATACTTCGCCTGTCCGGTTGCCGAAAGCGCGCCAAAAGTCCGGCCATGAAAAGAATTTTTCATGGTTATTACTTCGTAACGGCCGCTCTCTTTGCCGTAAAGCCTGGTTAACTTAATTGCCCCTTCGATTGCTTCCGCGCCTGAATTCGCGAAGAAAACTTTCGCGGGAAATGTTTTTTCTACTATTTTTTTTGCTAAAAACACTTGCTCTTCCTGGAAAAGATTATTCGGCAAATGAATAAGTTTTTTCGCTTGTTCTTTAATCGCCTTTACGATTTTTGGGTGACAATGTCCAAGGATAGAAACCCCCCATCCAGGGAATAAATCTAAATATTTCCTGCCTTCACTATCCCACAAAAAGCTGCCTTTGCCTTTTGTAAAAACCGGCCCTACCCGTTTATAGGTATTAAGGGAATACTGCGAAAACATTTCTTTTATTTCTTCAGCCTTCATGGTAAATTTTTTAATTTTTGTCTTACGGTTGCGTTTAA
>JBAYMZ010000232.1:0-2806 GCA_041663385.1 Candidatus Omnitrophota bacterium | reverse complement strand
ATCCGGAAAGCCGCCGGGATTAAATAATTTAAGATTTTTAATATGTATTGCCGGCTTAAATATACCAACGTTAAAGCTTCCGATATTTAGCTTAAGCCCCGTAACAACCTCAACTCCTTTTTCTACCGAAGCTTTGATGATAAAATCTTTCGCCAATAAAAGCACAAAGACTATAACTGCTACGACCAAAAGCATGTTCACTATTTTTTTCATACCTTCCTCCTCTTAACCATTCTTCTTTACGTATAAGCCGCTATCCTTTATTTACGCAACTCGGTGTTTTAACAATACCATTATAATACCGATAATAATTTGCATAAGCGCGTAGATTCTTAAAATATTCACCGGTATTTTTTTAAACTGCTCCTTAAGCTTTAAGAATGTTTTTTTCTTTAATTTAAAGAAAGCCATGATAACCGCCAAAAGAATAAACAAAATTATAGCACTTAATATTCCACGGGCTTTGCCGGCTAATGAAATTAAGAAAAAACCTAAGTATATGGCAATTAATACCATCAATCCTTTAATCATCCCGAAACCTTGACTCAACATTCTATTGCGTGCCTTTTCAGGTTTAAGAAGAAAGATGATCCCTGAGACGATTAAAATCCAGCCTAGAATGACAGCAAAAATTTGCATTTTGCCAAACAGAAAATTAGTTATTTTATTAAGCATAATCTTGCAAGGTAGCGCCCGGTTATTTTTTTGTGATTTTTATATCATTGACAATCTCATCCATTGCCTCACGGCTCACATTCTGCATGACCACCACATGCGCCAAATCCCCTCCCAAACGGGAATCAAACTCCGGAGCAAGCCCGTATTTCTCCATTACGCTTTTGCCGGGCCTCAAAAAATAAACTGTATTGGAATATTCACCCCGCCAAACCGGCCAATTATTTTTCTTAAAGGAACTTTCCAGGTATTGAGCATTGGCAAGAATCGTTTTCGCCTGCGCCTTAAATCCTTCCATTCCTGTTTTATTTATTTTCCACCAGAATTTTAAGGCGGAAAGGGCGCTGCGGGAACATGATATTGTAGGCACAGCTTGATTAAGATAATCAACTTCAAAAGGATTGGTTTGGTTAAGCGTGTTTTTTGTGGTAAGAAAAATTCCCATAGGTTCATCAAATCCAAAAAACTTGTGGCCGCTGACAGCAATGGAATCAAAATAAACTGACTTACGGTCCACCAACGCTTTGTTTTCGGTAAACGGCAAATAGCCCCCAAATAGAGCCGCGTCAACATGCCGATATACCGCAACCGGTTTCTTCTTGCGAATAACCGCGTCAATTGCTGCCTGATCGTCAATCGCGCCTTTAAAAGTTGTCCCCATGGCAATCACGACCAGCGCCGGTTTCGAAGGATCAAGGGCTTTTTCAAATTCACTTACCATCATCTTTCCTTCTTTATCAGCCTTAATCAACCTGAGTTCCAGATTCTGAACCTCAGCAAGCCGCATTATAGAATAATGCGCTTCTTCAGAAACATAGCAAACCGGGCGCATTTTTGTCTGGCTAAAAAGCTGCCGTGTGCCAAAATACATCCCATGGCTATTGCCATCAGTGCCACTGGCGGTAACTATCCCCCAAACCTCATCTTTAGAAAATCCATAGAGCGGCGCAAAAAAATTAATTACTTCGTTTTCAAACTCATGGGTATTCATAGCAATAATGTCAGCTTTCTGCGGGTCACCAACATTATTCATCGCAACTTTATAAAGCTCTGAACTAAGATACCATTCGTAAAATTCCTTAAGCTCAGTATTTTGATTAACCGGATACCCCACCAATTTCTTCTGCAACATATGCATGCGCTGCGCAAAATCATTTAACCTGGTAAAAGAAATTTCTCCGGAAAAAATTTTGGCAGAATAAGAAAGGCTGAAAATAAATAAAAAAACTGCCACCACGATGCTGATACGAATTTTGCTTTTAGAATTTTTCTTCATTCATCTTCTCCTTTTAATCCTGCGCAGAAATCCCCGGGCTTTAAGCCCGAGGGATGAATGTAATTGTGGATTTCTGCTTAGGAGGAAGCCCCGGTCTTTAGACCGGGGAGGCTTCACTCATGCATGAACTAAACTCAATTATTTTTTTAAACTTTTTGCCACATCCTCGATACGCTTATCGCCAAGGTATAGCCCTTCAATAACCGCGAAACCGTTTTTAATCCTTACCAACACATAAGCATCCTGTTTGCCGCGCCTGCTATATTCCCGATAAGCTCTTTCCGCACGTAACGCAGCGCTCTCTTCCATGTAATACCTATCAATAAACAAATCCAGATGCGCTTTTCCACCCAAAATATACTTTATCTTCGCCTGAATATACGGTGTGCCCTTGGGCGCGCTTATGGTTACAGTAGTTAACGTCGCAAACCCTTGGGAATCCACAGCAATATGCGCGTAAACACTTTCGCCGCGGCCTAATTCTGTTCCGGCAGGAACAGAAACGCTATCCTTCGCAATCCGCAGCGCAACATATCTGCCCCGAAAAGCGTCAAAAGGGTCAACCGGCGCGGTAACAAACTTGAACTGTTGCCCATTCTTTAGAACAGATTCACGTTTCGCTATCATTGATAAAGGAGCAATGAGTTGAATCAAAGCAACACAACAGAATAAACTGATAATTAATTTCTTTTTCATTCTGCACCTCTCTTTTGACGCACAAGCACTATATTGGTAACTAAGAAGCCGATACCGACAGCTATAAAAACTAATCCTTTAATGACAAAACTAATTTCGCTGTCAAAAAATCTGGCAATAATCAGTATCGCCAACATCAACATGCCGGTGTTAACCACT
>JBAYMZ010000231.1:0-2821 GCA_041663385.1 Candidatus Omnitrophota bacterium | reverse complement strand
TTATGTTACCGGTTGCCAAAAGCACCCCGTCAATATCCCAGAAAACAGCCCGGACTGCGGTTTTCTGGTTATTGCCAGCTTCTGTTCCAACGCTTGAACTTACAAGCTGCGCCTTTTCTGTTTCCAAGCGTGAGGAAGCCGGACGCTTAATAAATTGTTTTAAAATTGCGGTTTTAGGAATCCGGGTATCTAAAGGGGCGGCAAGTATTGGTTTTAATAAAGCAGCAAGGGCCTGCATTACGCCCAATGCCTGTTGCCGTTTTTTATAATATTCTTTGGTTAAACGGCTGCTGATATCATTCTTCTCAAATTTTGAAACTTCTTGACGGACATTTTTTAAATCAGCGCTCAATATATCCCAAATCTCTCTTTTTAAAATCGGTAGTTCATAGGCTGAATAAGCTTGGATAGTAGCATCAGCCTCTGGCCATTTGGGATAAAGATAATCTAATTGTTCTTTGCGGTGTTCTAAGAAAAGAACAAGGCTTTCTATTGGACGGCGGTTCTCGGTAAAGAAGCGGTCCAGTATATCCCGAAGCATACGCGCATGAAGCGAAGTAAACGGGTAGTTTCCTTTAAGTTTTAAGCTCGGGGCGGTATTAACAAAAAGTTCAAAAACAGGAATTTTCCTTTTTCGAAGTTCTTTTAATAATTCTGATGAAAAAGTTTTAACACCTTCAACGATTAGAATATCGCGCGATTTAAGCTTTAAAGTATCCCTGGAATCAGGGTAATAGTGTTGTTCTTCGCGGGTTAAATTCAACCGTGTGCCGCAAAGTAAACCGATTATATCCGCAGGTGCATGGTAATCAAGATGCAAGACTCCGGCGTTTACACCTTGACGGCTTAATTCCTGTTCTAAACTATGCGCAAGTTGAGCTTTTCCTACGGTCGTCGGGCCAGTAACTAAAACTACTCCTCGCTTGGAAGAAAACTTGTTGATAATTGCTCCAACAACAGCCTGCAGCTCCTTACGTTTATTTGCCTCGGCAGCACGGATAAGTTTGTTAAATGTGCCTTTTTCGATAGATTCATTAAGTTCTTCATAAGTATCAGGGCAATAGAGATTAAACTTAGTTGTGTAAGGTTTATAATCTACGAATTTTGTCCTAAGTGTTTTATTGCGTGCGACCTCGGCATCAATAACCCGGGTAAAAGCAAGCATCATTGCTGCAGAACGTAAAGTAGTATTATGCTTTTTACTGATCATAAGAACATTCTCAAAGGCGGTCACCATTCTCTCTTCAAGCATTTTATCAACCGCCACTTCCGCCCAATGCTCATTTTGAATATTCTGCACCCACTCTAAATAGGAAACTGTAACGCCTCCTGTATTAGCCAATATATCCGGAACAGCGATAATGTTATTTCTCTTTAGAATCGTATCCGCCTCAAGAGTGGTCGGGCCATTAGCACCCTCTATAATAAGCTTTGCTTTAATCTTTCCGGCGTTATCCTCGCGGATCTGATTCTGCAGCGCTGCCGGGATAAGAATATCAACCGGTGCATAAAGAATATCGTCAGATAGTATATGCTCTACACCGCGCCAATTAAAATCAGCTAAAGTGCGTTTTTCCAAATGTTTCTTAAGCGCCTCAAACATTTTGTCATCAAGGCCTTTGGCGATATAAATACCTCCGCTGACATCGCTCATATATTTAATCTTTCTACAACCATGTCCAAATAAAATCTTTACCATAGCAAAGCCGACATTACCCACGCCTTGTATGGAATACGTACATCGTTTCATGTTGGAAGGAATGCCCAGTTGTTTGCTGAATGTGCGCACAGCTTCTCTGGTAACAAAATACAAACCTTGGCCCGTAGCCTTTCCTCTACCTTCTGAACCACCTTTTTTAACTGGTTTACCGGTAATTACAGTTGGGGCTGATTCTCCTTTTATTTTTTCGTATTCATCACGTATCCAGTCCATATGCTGCGGGGTTGAACCGACATCAGGAGCAGGCACGTCATCAAACGGGCCGATAGCAGAAGGATTTTGCTCAAGGAGTTTACGCACATAGCCACGGCAAAGCTGTTCCATTTCTTTTAGCGAAAGTAAATCTTTTCCTTCTTTATCTTTGGGGCTAACTGCGATTGCACCTTTACCGCCGCCAAAAGGAACTCCAACCACAGCATCTTTCCAGGTCATATCTGTAGCAAGCGCCCTCACTGTTCCTCTGGTTACTTTGGGATGAAAACGAATACCGCCTTTTCCGGCTCCTCTGGCATTATTATGCAATATCCGCCAGCCTCTAAAATACATTGTCCTGCCATCTTGCTTAAAAGCGCCTGTTCCTTCTATACTGTTTCTTGAATCATCCATCTGAACAGGAATTTCTACTTCGATAATCCTGGTCGGCCTAAAAAGCCGGTTAAGCATATTTTTATCTAAATGAATTTGCTTAGCGGTATGCACGATGTGCTTGGCGACATTTTGAAAAAACGGGTCCTTCAAATCTTCTTTATCATCTGCACTAAGCCGGATACCTGCGTTCTGGCTAAGAGTAACAATGTTCTCTACCGCTGAGCTCCCAGTGCGAGAAGCCTCAGAAGAAACAGGCGCTGTCGAAAGTCCATACCAAATAGTTCGCCAATCCTCCGGAGTAAAAGTTAATTGCTTAGCGCGTTCTAGCGGTAGATATCCGCGAATAAACCGGGCAATTCTTGCAGTCACTAGTTTTCCACTTTCGGTGAAGCTATCGATTAGAACGCTTATTCTTTGCCGCACAATTTCTGCTGAAGGAATAATAGCTGTTGCGCTCGTAGGTAATTGCCCGCTAAATGCTGCTGTGATAGAGGCCACATAATAATCAGTAAG
>JBAYMZ010000230.1:0-2824 GCA_041663385.1 Candidatus Omnitrophota bacterium | reverse complement strand
GGCAGCGCTGACATGCGCACCAACTCTACACTTTGGCTGAGACTTTTTTAAATTCTTATTGATTTTTATCGCTTTCATAATAATTGGTATGATACCGATCTTTATCTTTGGTTAAATCCTCCAATGTTTGCCAATCATTAACCCAATCGCTGACTTGATATACTTTTGAATCTCCATTAATATCATTACCCACGAAACGACTGATGCCGGCATTAATAATCATTTTTTTGCAAAGCAAGCAAGGATAAGAATCGACCGTCACTAAATTATCACCTTCTCTTTTAAAGGTAAACAAAAACATGTCAGCACCCAAAAGGGATGTTCCTGCTCTAGCCGCATTGATTATGGCGTTCATCTCCGCATGGACAGAACGACACATCTCATATCCGGTTCCGGACTTAATCATTTTTTTTCTTCTTATGCAATATCCTAACTCGATACAATCCATAGTCTTTCGAGGCGCCCCGACATAGCCGGTGGAAATAATCTGATCATCTTTGACGACAATACAGCCAAAAGCGACTGACAAACAACGACTTTTGATCGCCACCGTCTCAGCAATTTTTAAATAATATTCATCTTTGGGAATTTTTTTGATCATATTGGATTATTAACAATAAATGGCAACCATTATTGCCTCATTGACTTTGCCCCATCATAGCATAATAAGGATAAATATATCAAATAATTTTAATTATTTGCCTTTCATCCTCGATTTTAAAACCGTTTTTGTTTTAATCCTATTTGCCACCGCCGGCAAACTGACCGTGAATGTAGTACCGACATTTTCTTTGCTTTCTACGCTGATTTGTCCGCCCTTGTGTGCTTCTATAATTTTCTTGACGATAAATAATCCCAAGCCTGAGCCATCCGCATACATATTGACTGCATTATTGCCACGAGCGAATTTATCAAACACTTTCTTCTGTTCTTTTGCCGGAATGCCAATACCTGAGTCGGAAACCTTAACAATCAAATTATCGCCGTCTTGAGACAATATTATCTTTATGAATCCTTTCTCCGTATACTTAATGGCATTATCCACCAGATTGTAAATCGCCTGCTCCAAAAATTCTCCGCTGGTCAATACCGGGGGCAATTTCTGTTTGGGCGCTTCAATCGTCATCTCGATATTCTTGGCGCTAGCCGAAGCGTGCAATTGGTTATCGACTGACTTGATAATATCCTCCAGTTGCTCAGGCTGGGCTGTTTTGTCATCCATTTTAAATTCATCAGTGTCCAATTCTGAGGCTCGCAAGATATCACTGATAATTGAATTCAACTTGTCGGCTTTAACAGCAATATTATGGAAGAATTCTTTACGCTTGGCTTCCGGCACCTTATCCATACTCCCCTCCTCAAACATAGAAATCGTCCCTCGTATGACCGAGATTGGAGTTTTGAGCTGATGCGAAGCGATATCGAGGAATTCAGTGCGCATTTGGAGAAGCTTTTCCAAATGAACAGCTTTAGCTTTTAATTCTATGGCCGCTTTATTTAACTTAACATTTAAATTTTCTACTTCTTCTCTTCTTCTCGTTTCGGCAAGCACAGATCGAATAAGTAGACCGGCAAAAATTATAGTAACAAAAAATATAATCAAGCTAAGCACAAAATCAGAGACATCAATTGAACGAAGCAATCCAATAAAAGAAAGGAAGACCAAAAGCGTGGCAAATACTTCCGTACCAATCACCCTGATATTTAAAAATTTATATTTTATGATCGAATAAAAACTAAACAGGACGAAAAATATAGAACTGGGGCTGTCCAGCATGTTGAATTTTGTAATGCCAAAAGCCGGCAAAATGAAACCTACTACTGCAGCAATAATTATAGTGATAATAATTCCCGTGAAACTGAGCCTGATCTGATCCTTAAAAATCTTATCCGCCTTACGGTACTGAATCGCCAAAAAATAAATTATAAAAAGTATAAACAAAATAAGAATATACCCGGCATAAATATTAAAATATATACCTGTAGTATATTCAGTATAACTACTAACATTTTCAATCATATGAGGACCGATAAACATCAAAATTCCCCAAATAAAATTAAAAAAAATAAGAACGTAATTAGTCCTTAAAAATAACTTATCCGGCTTGTCGTTTTTGAGGCAAAAAATCCACCAAGCGATAGAAACGATAATAAACGGCGCCAAAGCATAAATAGCCCTGAGCACTTCTATGTTATTTGTTTTTATAAAAATAAAATTCAAAAAAACCCATAAACCGACGCAAGACGTAGAAAGAGCAAAAGAGACATTAAGACGACTCTTAGGGTTATTTATAAAAACATAAAAACTCAAAATAAAATTGAGTATGGCTACAATAAGAATAAATAAAGCGATCATTGATTTGCTTTACTGTTATAACAATAATTATAACAAAAAAAGTCAAGAAAAAAAACTCCCGGACTCCTCTTTGCATTGAGGTGTCCGGGCACTGATGAAGCGAGATGTCGATCTCGCTGGTTTCTAGTCGATGACGCTAAGCTTCTTGCCGACTTCGATGAGGCACTCCGTCACTTGCTCAAGTTGTGCATTAGTATGATCGGCCGTGACATTGACGCGAATATTGCAATCCACTTCAGGAACTGCCGGTGGTCTGTAAGCCGGGGCGTAGATTCCTTTCTTCATGAGCGCTGCCGCCGCTTTCGCCGCATTGAGCGAGGAGCAGAAGCAAACAGGCACGATTTGAGTCGTTGACCCAAGCAGATTGAAGCCTGCTCGTTGCAACTCAAGTCGCATTTTCTCAGCAGAATCATTAACCCGCTTGCGACGCAAAGTCTCCTCTTCGATGACGACAAATGCCACAACTAG
>JBAYMZ010000229.1:0-2842 GCA_041663385.1 Candidatus Omnitrophota bacterium | reverse complement strand
CAGCTTGGTTATTTCCTGGCGGCTGGAAAGCGCCTGAGGCTCATCCAGAGCCATTACAAAAAGGCCGCGGCCCGGAAGCTCTTCGCTCTTGGCAACGGTTGGAAAAATAAATAACAGGCAGGAAACAAAAACTAAAATTAATTTCTTCATTTTACCTGGTCTTAACTTTCGATATTACGAATAAATACAATCCGCTGGAATAAAGAACCTTTTTTTGAACCCTCACCCAAAGAAAGATCGCTGACTACTACGCGGTTTAATTTACGGACGCTAAAACCTCCCCACCATTGTTTTTGAGTGTAAGTATGGATATCATGTATCGCGTAATGCCGGCCGGCATACATCCCAAGATATAAAAGTATATGGCCTTTTAGCTGTAAAATCGTTACTCCTCCGATAGCTTGTTTATTTAAACTGCTCAAAAGCCTGCCGACCTTGCCCTGCTCTGAAGAATTCCTGGGTAGGGTTATTCCCACTGTGTAAAAAACCTCCTGAATAAAACCCGAGCAATCCTGTTCGCCGCTTTTTCCTCCCCAGCTATAAGGGGCATTCAAAAGTTTAAAAGCCTGTTGAATGATATTGCGCGGGGTGTAAGTTAAATAACCAAGGTTTACATCTGTCTTTTTCAGATAAGCTTCCTGCTCGATGAATTTTCCATTTTTGCCCTGCGAAGGAATAATAACTTTAACTATTCCGGAATTAGAATTACCCGCTGACAGGAACTTGGCACCCATTCTTACCCGGCCGATATATCGGGTCAACGCAGGATCTTGAAAAATATCAGCCTTGGCGCTAACCACTACAACAAATGATCTTTTTTCCAGAAAAGATTTGAAATCGCTGAATTCGCAAAAAACAAGGTTATCTTTCTTTATCCAGCCTGAACTTGTCGGAGATTGCGTATAAGCCCAAAGCCTATCTTTACTCTCGTGCAAAATTACCAAAGGCGTGCCGATATCCAAAGAACTGTTCTGAAGTTCATCAAAAGCAAGATCACCCGGAATGCTGGTTAAGATTTCATCGGTTGGCAGCAGCCGCTGATCAGCATACTTACAAACAAAACCGTAACGCGCATTAACCTGGGCAGGAATTGCCGCAAAATTAATCTGCTTTTCCGCTTCTTGATAAAAAACCGCGCCTGCTTCTCTTAAATCTTTTAAATAAAGTTTTTGCTTGGCAAATCCGTCCAGGTTATTTCTCAAGGAAAAAATTAAATCTTTCCCGGAATAAACAGGGTCTATTCTCAACAAGTCTTTTATAAGCCCAAGATCATTTTCTGTTTTGGAATTAAATGCCGAAACGCCGGTTTGATCCAGGATAATTTTATCCGCGAAACTATCCCTGGCGATCCAGAAGCCTGGATATTGCATTTGTCTGTTGGTATGAGGAACTGTGCTACAACCTGTCGCGGATAATAAGCAAAGGATAAATAGAAGATAAGAAGGCACCCTAGATGATTTTAACACTTTTTCTTTATCTTTGCGCTTTATCAGACAAATTTACATCTGAAAGTTCCTGAGTATTGGGCCGGCAAGTAAAATATTTCTTATCCGGGGTATATACGCAAATACCGGATATGCTATTTCCATTAGTCCCCTGGAGCTGGCAGGCAGAACCTTCGGACTTACCTACGCAAGCGTCTACGATAGCCTGAGGAGGGGCAAGAGGAACCCTTCCTTTACCGCCTGCCGGAGGAGTAGGAAGAGATTGATTGGCGCTTTGCGCGTCATTCTGATTTTCGTTAGTGGACTCAGCGGCATAAGAACCTGTGACTAAAAATAAAACAAAAAATAAAACAAAAAAAACACCCACCTGTTTGCCTTGCGCGCATTCTAAACTCTTCATTTTACAACTCCTTTCCTTATTTTTCTGCCCCGCATGGAATCGAACCATGATAGTCAGATCCAGAATCTGAAGTCCTACCGATTAGACGACAGGGCAATAAATTTACGAATCGATTAATTATATCCGATTTTACAAAACCTGTAAAGGAGTAACAAAAAGCCGGGGATTAACCCGGCTCGATGCGTTTAAACTAAGGAATAATATGGCTTTACGCTACCAGAGGTTCTTTTGAAACCAGGCGTCGGATTTTTTCACCCAAGCCCAATCTTCCTGGGCGCCTTCTTTTACTCCTTGCGCAAACCCGCCTGCCCCTTTGCATATTGTGCCGCATCCGCTCGCCAGGAAAACAAAAACTAAAAGAATACCTGATAAAAATGCTTTTTTAAGCATTGTTTCCCCCTTTTATCCAACGGCTCAATCGCTTTTTTGCCCGCTCTTTACCTAAATAATATATTACTTCGAATAATCCCGGCCCGATTGTTTTTCCGGTAAGCGCCACTCTTATCGGATGGATAAGCACTTTGGTCTCGATATTCAGCTCTTTTACCAAACTGCGAAAACCCTCTTCTATGTTAAGAATATCAAATTTTTCCAATTTATCAAGCTTTTCTATAAAAAGGCCGAACTCCCTGGACAAGTCTTGGGATAAACATTTCTTTTGAGCTTCAGGATCCATATTCAAATCCTCGACAAAGAAAAAATCCGCCCAGTCAGGAAAATCATTAACGGTAGTCAAGCGCGGCTGAAATAATTTTACCAGGGAAAGCAAATATTCCCTGTCAATATTGTCTTTACCGATATAACCCTTCTCAATGAGCGCGGGAATAAGCATATCGGCTAGTTTTTCAGGAGGCTCGTTCTTAAGATACTGGTTATTGATCCAATTAAGCTTCTTAAGGTCAAAGGTGGCCGAGGTTTTATTCACTTGAGTTACGTCGAATAATTTTATCGCCTCATTTATATCAATAACCTCAACGTTATTCCCGGGAGACCAACT
>JBAYMZ010000228.1:0-2849 GCA_041663385.1 Candidatus Omnitrophota bacterium | reverse complement strand
TTCCGGATAAAACAATGATTGATATGCAAGAGATTTATGTAAATTATAATCTTGGCGCGATAATGGGCGGTAAGGTTTATCTTCCGGAGGTCCGCCTGTCGCTTAAAGAATTTTTTGTTATAAAGAATTCCAAGGGAGAATTGAACCTGGAAGCGTTAAAGCCTGTGCAGTCAAAAGGCAAGGCTCCAGTTAAGAAGGATAAAGCCGCCGGTAAAGCGCCGGAGATGAAGATAGATAAGCTCATGCTTAATATCGGCAAGATAGTCTATAAAGATTATTCTAAAAGCACCACCCCGGAGGTAAGAGAATTTAACGTTAATCTTAGCGAAACTTATACCAATATAGATAATCCGTATACGCTGGCAAGTTTAATCGTGGTTAAGGCATTAATCGGCACGCCTGTTGCAGCGCTTGCTGATTTTGATATTAAGGGGTTGCAGAGTTCGGTGAGTGAGTCAATGGCCGGTGCGAAAAAGGCTGCAGCGGCTGCGGCAGATAAAGCGCAAAAGGCTGTCTCATCAACAGCGGAGAAAGCTCAAGAAACCGCGGGAGAGGCTACAGAAAAAACCAAAAAAACCGCAACTGAGGCGGTTGATAAGGTAAAAGGCTTGTTCAATATTGGTACGGATAAATAATCTAACTATATAAGGAGTTTAAAATGCAGAACGTTTTAGATAAAGCTTTTGGATTTTTCATGCAATACGGAATTAACTTTGTTTATGCCATACTTATATTTATTATTGGAAAGTGGGCAGCCAGCCTTGTTTCGAAAATGTCGGGCGCTGCCATGCATAAGGCGAAATTAAATGAAACTCTTGCTTCATTTTTTAAAAATATTGTTTATTATGTGATTCTTATTTTTGTTTGTATCGCGGCATTAAACAAAATCGGCATCGAGACAACTTCATTTGTCGCTTTAATCGGTGCCGCGGGCCTGGCAGTAGGCCTTGCGCTTCAGGGTTCTTTGGCTAATTTCGCTGCCGGAGTGATGTTGATCCTTTTTCAGCCTTTTAAAGTCGGGGATGAGGTCGATGCCGGCGGCGCAACCGGTATAGTAAAAGAAATTCAAATTTTCAGTACGATCCTGACGACAAATGATAAAAAAACCGTTATTATTCCAAACGCTAAAATTACCGCGGATAAAATAATTATTCACCGGGCATAAAAAAATGACGCAAGTATTTTTGAATTAGATTAACTTATGACAGTTGCGCAAACTAAGGATTGGAACCATTTTTGAGCTTGAAGAAAATAAGTAATACGAATAAACTTATCGTATGGTGTTTACCCAGTTTAAAGTAATCTAAAAAAGCGTTAAACAAAACTTTTTGTAACAGGAATAATGCAAGGGGTTTGGGTTATAACTTAAAAGTAAGGCCTGTTTTTTTAAAAATCTTATATGAAAATAGCCAATAAAATATCCCTTTCCTTCTTAGTCGTAGGCAGTATCCTTACTGCGGCAGCCGCGTCTATTTCTTTCCTTGTCATCAGAAACAATCTTCAGAGTGTAATTTATGAGCAATTAGAAGGAATCGTGCAGGCAAAAGCACATCATGTTCAAACATACTTGGAAATGTTGAAAGTTTCGATAGGGCAGTTTTCTAAAAGTATAGTTTTAGAGAACTTATTGAAAGCGCCTGAAAAAAATCCTGAAAGCAGTAAAGAAGTGTTTGCCATAGCCATGAAAAGGCTCAAGAGGACGAAAGAAACTAATTCAGAAATATATGAGTTTTTGGTTGTAAATAGAACCGGGCGGATAGTTGCTTCGACTAATGAAAAAAATATTGGATTAGATAAGTCTATGGACGCTTTTTTTATTGGAGGCCAAAAAGGTATATATGTTAAAGACGCTTATTACCTTGAGTCATTACATGACCGGTTCATTACTGTTTCCGCACCTGTCTTAGACAGCCGAACGGGGGAATTCCTTGGCGTGTTGGTTGGCAGGGTTAGGTTGATGGGGCTTGATAAAATAATGGAGGAAAAAAATGGCCCAATCAAGAGCTTGGAAACTTATATTGTCAACAAATACGGATATATGATCACGCCTTCGGAGTATTTAACAAATACATTTTTAAAACAAAAGGTCAATTCTGTAAATTATAGGAAGTGTTTGTTTGATTATGACAAAAAAATCGAGTATGTTTCGTCGGATCACGTATCTGTTTTTATAAATTACGCGGGAGTAAAAGTATTGGGCGCACACGCATATATACCGGAAATGCAATGGTGTATTCTGGAAGAGGTAAAAGAAAGCGAAGCTTTGGCGCCTATGTTTACAATATATGTTCTCTTCTTGATAATATTGTTTGCAGTTCCGTTGATCGAATGGTTCCTTGGAATAGCCATTTCCCGGTTAATCACCGGGCCGATTCATAAATTGCATAAAGGAACGGAAATAATTGGAGAAGGAAACCTGGATTATAAAGTTGGCACTGACGCAAAGGATGAAATCGGCCAGCTTTCCAGGGCATTTGACCAGATGACTGATAATTTAAAGAAAACCACTACTTCTGTAGATATATTAAACAGGGAGGTCGAACAGCGTAAGAAAGTAGAGACTGAGCTTAAAGAAAGCGAAAGCAAGATCAGGGCGGTTCTTGACCAGACTTTTCAATTTATCGGCATCATTACTCTTGAGGGAGTAATGATAGATGTAAACAGCGCGGCAACCGATTTGATTGGGGTTGATGAATCAATGTATTTGAATAAACCTTTCTGGGATACGCCCTGGTGGACGCATTCCCCGGAATTGCAGAAAAAATTACGCGATGCCGTAAAAAAAGCAGCCGCTGGAGAATTTGTGCGTTTTGAAGCCACTCATAAGGCAAAAGACGGGAGCCTTCATT
>JBAYMZ010000227.1:0-2857 GCA_041663385.1 Candidatus Omnitrophota bacterium | reverse complement strand
CAAGCGAAAATCACTGCCGCCAGTCATTAAGAAAATTATACTTTATGTTATTGTCATCGCGATTGCTCTTCCGATTTTACTGGCCTTTGTCAGATTTATTTCAAAAAATATTTCTCATGCTCCGAAGAAACCGGTTGCAAGACAAGTCAAGCCGGCCGCTAAAATCCCGATAAAGCAGGATAAATTAAAAGATGTAATTGCTTCACTTAGTATAAAGAAGGAATGTTATGTCAGGGTAAAAGTTGATGGTAAAGTAATGTTTGAGGGGGTACTTAAAAAAGGCGTATCCGAAACTTGGAAAGGCCGTAAAGAGATAGAATTTAAAATAAGCGATGGTTCCAGCGTTTACCTTGAAGTAAACGGAAAAGCTCTCCCTTCCTTAACCTCTGCGCATAAATCGATAAAGAGCCTTAAAATAACATCTTCTGGAGTAGCAGTTTCAAAATAGCACAGATTATCATCAGCGAGGTTAAAGGAATGCCGAAAAAAAATTTATCCATAATATCTCTTGGTTGTTTCAGAAATACCTATGATTCCGAAACCGTGCTTAAAAGGTTTGTTGATATAGGATATGGGTTTTCATCACAGGAAAATATTTTTTTAACCGGGATAGAAGATTTTAAAAATTGTGACACGCTGGTTATCAATACTTGCGGTTTTATAGACAAAGCAAAAGAAGAATCTGTTGAATTTATTAAAGAAGCAATCAAATTAAAGCAGCAAGGCAGAATAAAACGGCTTCTGGTTTTTGGCTGTTTGGTTGAGCGCTATCCCGAAAAATTAAAAAAATCGTTCCCAGAAGTAGACCAGTGGTGGGGCGCGGAAAAGTTTATCCAAAAGTTTAGCGAGAGAAAGAAACTTCTTCCACCGCATATTGATTTTTTAAAAATATGCGAGGGCTGCTTGAATAGGTGTAGTTATTGCACAATACCTCATATAAAGGGAAGCCTCAAAAGTAAGCCTTTGATTGAAATCGTAAAGGAAGCAAAATTTCTCGATAAAAAAGGCATAAAGGAATTAAATATAATTGGCCAGGATATAACCAGTTGGGGTAAGGATTTAAAGACAAAAGAAGATTTATCGCTGCTGATTAAAGCGATATTAAAAAATACCAAAAATATTCGTTGGATACGGCTGCTTTATACTCATCCGCGTAATTTGGATAGTAAGCTGATAGATTTGATTGCAAACGAAGAAAGAATCTGCAAATACATAGATTTACCGATACAGCATATAAATAACCGGATTCTTAAGGCGATGAACAGGAATATAACTAAAAAAGAGACAGTTGATTTAATTAATAAGATACGTAAAATGATTACAGATTGCGTGATTCGCACTTCGGTAATTACCGGTTTTCCTACGGAAACGGAAGATGAATTTAAAGAACTTTTAAAATTCATGAAAGAGACGAAATTTGAAAGGCTTGGTGCGTTTATGTATTCCCGGGAAGAGGATACTCCAGCATATAATCTAAATCCCCAGGTTAACAATAAAACAAAAGCGCGCCGTTTCAAGGAAATAATGAGCTTGCAGCAGAATATTTCCCGCGAGGCAAATAAACGGTTTTTAGGAAAAGAGCTTGAAGTCTTGATTGAAGAAAAAGAAAATGAAGTCTTTGTGGGCAGAACTCAATTCGACGCTTACGAGGTAGATGGCGCGGTATTTCTTAAAAAAGATAAACTGAAAATAGGTGAATTTTATAAAGCAAAAATCATAGATAGCTATGATTATGATTTGGTTGGGGTATAGCACAGATTTCTGATATGAAAATAGAAGATAGAAGGGTGAAGGTAGCTGTTTGCACAAAGTAGCTTGTCTATCTTCCATTTTCTATCTTCTATCGTCGTAGTATAATCACTTGTGTCTACTCGTAAATAAACATGAATATAGCAAACTACTTAACATTCTTGCGCATAATTCTCGCCTTTATCTGCATCGGTTTTATCTTAAAAAATAATTTTTCTTCAATACTAACCGCTTTTGTTATTTTCATAATTGCTTCAATAACTGATCTTCTTGATGGCATGTTTGCCAGAAGGAATAATCTTGTAACTGACTTAGGCAAACTTATTGATCCTATTGCTGATAAAATTCTTATTATCGGCGTGTTTCTTGCGTTTTTACAGTTAAAAATCGTTGTTAATGCCTGGATGGTGAGCGTGATAATGCTGCGTGAATTTATAATTACCGGTTTACGGTTATATGTATTAAATAAAGGGGAAGGTGTTCTTGAGGCAAAAAAATGGGGCAAGCACAAAACAGTTTCTCAAGTGGCGGCAATAGTTATTATTTTTATCGCCCTGCTTTTATTTAAAAAATTCCCGCAAAGCACTTTTGTTTCATTTCTTTATGAAAAAGTCACGCAAGTGTTAATGTGGTATGTTGTCGCGGTGACATTATTCTCCGGAGTATACTATTTTTGGATAAACAGACGCATGATTAAAACATTTTAGCGGGAAGGTTAAGGCTAAGGCTGAGGTTAAGTTAAGGATTTAGCCTAAACCTCGATCTCAACCTCAACCTTATTTAGAATCATGAAGAAAATATCTATATTAGATGGAATATGCGTAGTAATAACCACGCTTTTCGGCCTCGGGTTTACGCCGTTTTTTGGCGGAACGCTTGCCTCGATTGCCGCCGTAGTTATTTTTCTCATCGTAAAATCTAAAATTTATTTTACGATTATTTTTATTCTTGCCACAATACTTTCTTTTCTCTTTTGTTCCCGCGCGGAAAAGATTTTCGATGAGAAAGACTGTAAAAAAATTATTATCGATGATTTTTGCGGGATGAGCTTGGCCTTATTATTTATCCCTTATGATATCCGCTTTGTGACAGCGGCATTTATTCTTTT
>JBAYMZ010000226.1:0-2873 GCA_041663385.1 Candidatus Omnitrophota bacterium | reverse complement strand
AGCTGCCCGTAGCGGCTGGCTTGTTTTTTGTAAAGCGCATGGGTTTCTTCAAGCGATGACTCACAAGCTGAAAGCAAGAAAAATAACATCAATAAACCGAAGAAGAAATAATTTGTCTTTTTCATGTTTTGTTTAAGAACGGATGTCACGGATTGTTACGGATTCATACGGATAATCCACGGGTTTTATCTGTGACATCCGTAGCCATCCGCTCTTATCCGTTCTTTAAAAAATTCTTTTCAATTTAATAAATATTTATAAATTTACGCAATAATACTAAGGACTTCGTTTATCGGTTGACCGTCTTTTATGCCAAGCGCTTTTGCGGCAGAGGTACAGGAATGGACTTGCGTTTTTAACGCATCATCTATCGTTGAGACACCGGTAATTTTAACGGCAACATCATTGAATTTTTCTGCTGCCTCTAAATTAAGGTATCCGCACATGATGTAACCTTTATCGCCTCTAAGTAGAATGAGATTTTTTGTTTGAAGCTTCATCTCTATCGCTTCAATATATTTTTCGCCTACTTTTATTTTTTTTGTTATAAGCATTTTTATCGCGAGACAGCTACAGATGTAAAATTACAAATCCCAATTTCCAAATCACAAACAAATTCCAATGCACAATGACCAAAATTTCAAACAAAATAAGTTTGAAACATTGAACTTTTGGTCATTGCCTGCCTATCGGCAGACAGGGAATTTATTTGTAATTTGGTATTTGGTGCTTGGAATTTCATAGTATCTGCATCTTATAGTTTCTCTAGAAACCTGCCTATCCTAATTATTGCTTCTTTAAGATTATCAAAAGAAGTAGCGTAAGAAATTCTCACATAGGAATCATATTCTTTACCAAAAGCCGAACCCGGCACCACAGCGACTTTTTCTTCAAAAAGCAGGCGCTTGGCAAATTCAAGGGAATCGATTTTGAATTTTTTTATCGAAGGGAAACAATAGAACGCCCCTTCAGGCATAGGCGTGGACATCCCGAGCCGGTTAAATTCTTTAACGATAAAATTTCTGCGGCGCTTATATTCATTGCGCATTTCTGAAACATCTTTCTGCGCTTTCAAAGCCTCAACCGCGGCAACTTGCGAAATAATCGGCGCGCACATCATCGCAAACGAATGGATTTTATTCATCGCCTCAATGATCTCTTTATTCGCGCAAACATAACCCAACCTGAAACCAGTCATGGCGTAAGCCTTGGAAAAACCGTTTAAAAGAATTGTTCTTTCCTTTGCTTTTTCGCCAAATGCGGCAAAAGATTTGGTTTTACCATCGTAAACCAGTTCATCATAAACTTCATCACTAATAACAATTGTATCTTTGCTCTTAATTTGTTCCCAAATTCTATAAAGCTCTTTCTCGTTATAAGAAGCACCTGTGGGGTTTGAGGGATTATTTAAAATAATCGCTTTAGGATTTTGTTTAAGCGCTTCTTTTAATTTTTTAATATCGACTTTAAAATCATCTTCCTGCGTAGTTGGAACATAAATTACGGTTCCGCCGGCAATTTCAACCAGCGCCGGATACGCCACAAAATGCGGGCTAATCACAATAACTTTATCGCCCCTGGAAATAATTGCACGTATAGCTAAATCAAGCCCTTCGCTCACTCCTACTGTAATTAAAACTTCATCTTCGGGGTTATATTTTAAAGAGTGGCGTTTTTCCATAAAATTGGAAACTGCTTCTCTTAAAACAAAAAGCCCTTTATTGGAAGTATACGAAGTCATGCCTTCTTCAAGCGCGGTAATTGCTCTTTCTCTGATGCGCCAGGGCGTAACAAAGTCCGGCTCGCCCACGCCTAAAGAAATAACCTCAGGCATGCCGAGCACCAAGTCGAAAAATTGCCTTATTCCTGAAGGCGCCAAATTTTTAATGTGTTTTGAAATCATATGAGTTTAGTTCTAGGTTCTAAGTTCTAAGTTGTAGGTCATAAGTTATAGGTTGTAGGTTAAAAGTTTATCCCGGAATTTTTCGTTTCAATTTTCGCTTAAAACTTACAACTTATTACTTAGAACTTAGAACTAATATGTAATTGCCAATCTTTCGTTCTTTTCCTTCTGCGTTAAAATAACCCCGTCCTCTTTATATTTTTTAAGCATAAAATGCGTTACTGCTCCTTTTATAGAACTTAAAGGTGCGAGTTTTTCCGAAACAAAGCTCGCCACGGTATTAATATCTTTACCTTCAACGGTTAAAAGTAAATCATAAGTTCCGGAAAGAAGATAGCAACTCCTTACCTCAGGAAATTTATATATTCTCTCCGCCACAGCATCAAAACCAACATCTTTCTGTGGAGTGATTCGGACTTCAATCAAAGCAATGACGCCGTTTGGGGTTTTGAGCTTTGCTTTGTTGATCACGGTTTTATATTTTACGATGATACCTTTTTTCTCGTATTCTTTTATCGCTTTCTCAATTTCTTTTTTGTTTTTACCGGTAAGCTTGGCGATCTCCTCCGCCGAAACCCTCGCATTACCTTCTAAGATTTCCAGTATTTCTTCCATATAATTGCCTCCTTAATGAGCACAACATTTTTTTCAAGCCCTAGTGGCGCAGAAAAAATGTTAGTGCGAATTAACCCCGGCGAGGTCGTCAAAATTATCTAAGAGAATTTTGACGTATACAGCCGAGCCGGGGTGATTACTACAGCTGCGGATATCCGCTTCTATTTTAAATTATTGTATCAAATAAGCCACCATATTCATAGTAAATTCTGCAGCTGCCTTCAAAGGAAATCATACAGGGCCCGAGCGGTTTATCGGGATTACAGGCTTTTTTAAATAAAGGGCACTACGAAGGCCGAATTTTTCCTTTAACCACATCCGCGCACCGGCAGTTATTTACTTTTTTTTGCGCCTT
>JBAYMZ010000225.1:0-2917 GCA_041663385.1 Candidatus Omnitrophota bacterium | reverse complement strand
TTGAGTGGGTTTTTTATAAAGTGGTAAAAAAATTTAAATAAATTTTTTAAAATTTTGATTATTTAAAAAGAAATGAAGGTTTTTATTGATTTTTTGATTTATTAATTTTTTTTTTTTTTCTTTCCCCGAGAAAATTAGAGCAAAGTATTTTTAATTTTATGTTTTTTTTAAAATTTAACTTCACTTTTGGCGTATATTTACCAATTTGTTAGAGTTATGAAGTTAAAGCTAATAATATATGTAACTTACAGGCTCACGTAAACGCCCTATAAGCCGTTTTTACGGCTTTAGGCATATATAAACACATATGACACATATAAAACGGCTTAAATTGGCTTATATTAAGCCGTAAAAACTTAAAATAGTGTAAACATCGGAAATAATCGGTATAAACTGGGGGACGCGGCGGCGGCGGCTCTTTAGGCGGCGGCTTACAGGTCGATTTTAATCGGCTGTAGGTGGTTTTGCCGCCGCTCGGCGTCCGCAGTTCGGTTCAAATTGAACTGTTTTTTTAAGTGCGGTCGCCGTCCGCCGCCGCCGCTGTTCTTTTACGCTTAGATGAATTGTTTGTAATGGTTGATTTATTGATATAAAGCAACCGCTATTAAAATTTTTGTGGGGGATTTGATAATTACGTGGGCTAAAGGGTAAAAGTTTGACTAAGTCAAACGCTGTTTGAAAAAAAATTGTCCTACCTCAAAAATAATTTTTATGCAATTTTTTAAGCGTAGCCTGACTGATTACGTAACCATTGCGGAAATTTCGCCGGCAGGAAAAGGTGAGCAATTGGAAGAGACGGAAAAAAAAGTTAAATTGACTGGTACACCAGAAACAAATTTAAAAGTACTTTCATCTGCAAATTTGCACCATGGAACGGTAATTGTAAAATCGCGTTGAGTGGTTAGAGAATAATCATAATATTCAGGGTTTGAGGGTTGCAAAATGCCGATTAATAGCCTGTTTAAAGGGGTAAAACGTGAACCAGTTGAACTTTGATTGACTGATGTGTAAATAAATATGCCAGCTAGAATTTGAGAATAGCCAGTAAAAAAGTGAAAAGGAAATAACCAAGTGGGAGACGGGTCTAAACCTGATATATGAATGGTAAATGAAACCGTTTTATTTACTATTGAAACAGAAGCAGAGGTTATTGAGTAAGGACAAAAAGCGCCACCAAACTGAATAGGGCGAACAAACAAACCAACGTTGTTTAGATTTGAAGTTCTAGAAAACGTATAATTTTGATATGGAAAACTATAAGTTACACCATTATAATCAATTGTGCTAGGACCGTTATAATAAAAATCCGACAGCAATAAACTACTATAGCAAGACAACCAGACGTTAAAGCCATTTTTTTGACCAATAATTTTAGGCCACTTAAAATAAAAACCGTTGTTGGCCCAGTAGTTAAATACGTCTTTGTCTATTTGGTCTAAAGCATCATAAATCAAATGAGCCTTTTGCAAAACTTTTCGTTCGTAATCAAGTGCACGATTGGAAAATTGATTGAATTGTGAAGGTTTGCGGATAATATTGCCTGCATTGTTGGATGAAAGGCAAAAACCTTCATTTTTTGGAAAAGAAGAGCCGGGAAATAAATCAAATAATGCCATGATTACCACACTAACAAATGCTGAATTACTTTTTTATTTTTAACAAATGTAGCACGTTTAACAGAATGAAAAATGTTGTTTTCATCAAGGGCAATGTGAACCCAAAGGGGGTTTTTTATAGTGCCATATTCAAGAATTAATTCAGTGAAGGGAATTTGAAGAACTTTAATAGCTTCTAAAATTAAATCATTGCGAAGAATTTTATTAACTGTGCAGCGCAAATCCATTGCTTGAGCTTTCATGTGATAGCTATTTTTGGCGCCTTCAACTTGATTGTTAAGGCGCAGACAACGGAACCCAGATAACAAATAAATTGGAATATCAGTTTTACCCACACCAGTACCATAGAATAAGTTTATATAATCGCGAATAGGTTGAAAACAGTGATGAGCCAAATCGATGGCGTGTGCTGTTTGCTCAACAGACAAGATATGTTGACACTCAGCGGTAAATTTTTTACCACTGCCGGCATGAGTGAACTCAAAAAGAGTTAAATTTTTACTTAATTTCATAGTGATTATTTAAAAAAAAGCCGGCCCCAATCATAAAAGAAAAGGAACCGGCTGAGGAAAAAACTAGGCAACAGTGCAATTTTTAGAGCCTAAAAAAGCGCTGGCACCACTTTGAGAAATTGCATAAGCTTCAATTGTGATGTTGTCGCCAACAGCGACAGGGTATTTAGAATCAGCTAAGTTAAGCGACGGTAAAACTGTAAAACCATAACCCGTTTTTGGAGTGCCTTCAGTAAACTCGAGAGAATCACCAACAGGCTCAATACAAGCTACAAAAAGAGGGTTGATTTGAGTTTGACCTGACGAAGGCGTGTAAGATCTTTTTTTAGCATAAAATGCATAACCAAACAACTCATCAGTAGCGACGTCAAGGTGATCAAAATCAGCCCATAAATTGACTTCGACACCACTGTTTGCAGCTGTAAATTTAACCGTTAATCCAGAGTTGTTTGTCAAATCCCAGGCAACAGATTCAAGTTCAATCGAAGCTTGTTCACCGGCAGCTTCGTTAGAAATTTGCGCCGAAAACTTAGCTAAAGGAGCGGTGGTAGAAAGTCGAAAAGGGTCACCACTGATAGTAACAGGGGTAACAGGTGTTAGGTCCTTAACGACACCATTAAGAGCTCTGGTACAATTTTCAATTTGCTGTAAATGAGAGGTATAAGCTGAAGCGCCGGAATAAGAAACTCCTGCTTTAGGCTTTTTCGGAGAAAAATTAACAGCGGCGTATTGATTCCAGCTACCTTTTAAAGCTGATGAAATGGCACCCCAAGCCTTACTAGCGTTGGA
>JBAYMZ010000224.1:0-2932 GCA_041663385.1 Candidatus Omnitrophota bacterium | reverse complement strand
TAAAGAACCGCCGGATCCGGCTTTGGCAGTTTCATGGAAAAAAGCTTTAAACGCATATTTGAGTAACCATAATAGAGAAGATTTAATTAAGAAAGATGTATTAAAATCTAATGACCCGGATGCTGACAGGTTTGGTTATGTTATTAGGGTGAGCTCTCAAGAAATCCCTGAAGATGAAGAACTTGCAGAAACTATGGGTATAGTTTTTAAACTTACTAAAGAAGAACAAGCGCGTTACAATTTTGGCGGATTCCGCGTTATTCCTCCGAATGAATGGAACTCTTTAATTGAATATTACGATCTTAACTGGCTGAAAAAACAAGGTAAACTTGATATCAACAAACATGTCGCGGTGTATACACACGTTACTTCAAGTTTGATGCAAAAAATAGCGGATTATTTTGGGATAAAAACCATTGTTATGCCGGTAGGCATAGATCAAGTAGCAGCCGAGATTGTTAGGCAAGAAGCATTGGGTAAACAAGTAATTATAGGAAGCGAGGAAAGCGGCACCTATACAACCGGAAATCATATTCACGATAAAGACGGTTTTCTTGCTGGTGTGAGAATGGCGGAAATTGCCTGTTTCGCGCGCGCGCAGGGCAAAACGGTTAATGATCTTTTAAATGAAATTTACCTTAATTCTAAGATAGGTTTTTTTGCTACTACAAATATTCCTATTGAATATGAGGTTTCCGTTCCGGGAATCGCGGCGAAATTGGACGCAGTAAGATTCCTACAACAGGAATTAGAGCCTAATGTAGAGAGAAAAATTAAAAGTGGAAATAACCCGGTAATTTCCGGATACCGGATATACGATGTGGATGAACAGCTTCCATATCGATCAGGCAAATATGATAAAGCTTTGGATTATCCGAATTATCCGGACGCGGGAATAAGATTTTATTTTAATCAGGATAAAACCAGCTTTATTACTGACCGGCCTTCAGGCACAGGCCCGCAATTACGTTTCTATAATCAGTTAAGTTATGAAACAAAAAGCCTTCAGGGCAATGTTTCATTACTTAATGAAATGAAAAAGGATGCTTATGCCGAATGCTTAAAGGTAACTAAAGAGTGGATGCGAATTACAGAAAATAAAGATATCTCCGTTTCCAGCCCGGTTAGTTATTATAAAATAGATAGAAATTATTTTGATATGGTCAAATTTCAATACAATGACGATAGTCTAAATGCCGATAATATTCAGAGGCGTTTTAAATTAATGGGCAGGATGTTTTTATATGAAAAAGGATTTTTCATTGCTGAAACAGGGACAAAACTAATTGATCTTAGCGATAGAGGGCGCCAGAATGTAACAGAACTTGCTAAAAGTGGAGCCAATGCTAAACGCGAAGGTAATATGGAAATAACAGCAACCTTCAGCGAAAAAGCTACTGATCAGTTAATCGAACAGATTTTTCAGGTTGCCCAGGATGTATTCGCGGATTTGACAGTGGAAATTACTCAGGAACAAGTAGAAAAACTACCCTCATTCATAAAAATGATGGAAATAATTAACGAGATAGAGGGAACCTCTAAGAATAATTCTGAAATAGAAAAGTTAGTAAATATGAAAGATATTAGCGCTACTTTATCCGATTTTAAAGAATTACTTCCTGAAATGGATAATTCAAATATCAAAATAATTGTAGTATCCGGTTCTGACAGGGATTTATTGCCTGCGTATTTTTTACAGGCAATAATGGATAAGCGGCCTTCCGGATTAAGCTTAGCCGAAGCTGATAATAAACTCTATAGAGTTTATACCTCCGGAATTAATGAAATTAGAGAAGATACCTCAAATATGCTTTTAGGCAAAAGGGCAAAGGATAAGGGCGGAGAATACACCGCGGAAAATTGCTTATTTCTTAGTTCAGACCAGAAAAAATTAGATACAGCTAAGAAAAATGGCTGGAAGGCATTATTTCTTTTTGCAAATAACTCGTCTGTTAAGAATGCCTCTGCGGTCGTAGATATTCTGAATAATACAGAAAATAATATCTCCAGCCCTTTAAATTTTGATAAAAAATTAGATAATCTGATCCAGAAGATTAAAGATGAAGATGATTTAGTTCTCTCAGTTAGCCTTGATGTAGCCCTATTTAGTAACGCAGGTGCAGTATTTGATGGAATTGATATTTCAAATTCTAATGCCACGATTAAAAAGATGCATTTTGCGATGAAAAAAGAAGATGTTACAGCTAATGATGGATTAGAGTTAGTTTTAGAATTTAGTCTATTTGCCAATGATGGCGCAATAACTAGCCCAGATTTTGACGGCTATGAGATTTTCAAGAAAGTTAAGTATGATGAAGCAACGCTGCCTCTTATTTTAAAAGAGGGATTGGCAAAGAAACGAAGCATAATAAAAAAATTAAAGAATCTTGGATTGTTTACAAAAAGCACAGTCAGCTCGCCGGTTGAGAAAAACGTGGTAACGTGGGGCAGTGTAATAACATTACTTGATAATTTACCGGGCGCGTCGCAAAAAGTGAGGACTTTTGCGGGGATTTTAAACAAAGCATTAAAAGAAACAAATCGACAGATGAGAGGCCATAAACTCTCCGCGAAAGAATTTGTTGGGATAACTTCAGCGGTGATGTCTTTTATAGAAGGCGGCGTTTATGAAAAAGAGGGGCTTTCCTCTAAAGATGCTACTATGCTGTCCAACTTTGTGGTATTTTTTGCCGGCAAAACAGGTAATGCTGATTTTCTTAATGGTGTTAAGTTATTATGCCAAGATCAAAATGTTGTCAGCTCGCCGGCATCGGCAAAAAATATGGACAAAGGCGGTATTGATTTCCGCGCTCTGCCGATGACGATTCAGCCAATGGGAAGCTTCCAGAAATTAACTTTCTCTTTGCCTGCCGCAAGCTCGCTTGCGCAGATCAATATCAGCAAAGAGCTGGTTGAGATATCGCAAATGGTG
>JBAYMZ010000223.1:0-3028 GCA_041663385.1 Candidatus Omnitrophota bacterium | reverse complement strand
TGGCTATCTAAAGATGAAGAACAAGGGTACTATTACGGTTTTTCAAACGAGGGGCTATGGCCGCTTTGCCATAATACCCATACGAGGCCGATTTTTAAAGAAGCGGATTGGGAAATTTATAAGGCAGTAAACCAGAAATTTGCTCAGAGTGTTTTGGAAGAATTGCCGAAAAAAAATCCGTTAGTATTTATCCAGGATTACCATTTTACGCTTTTGCCAAAAATGATAAAAGACAAACGCCCCGATGCGATTGTCGCGTTGTTTTGGCATATTCCCTGGCCGACCCCTGAATCATTTTCGGTTTGTCCTTATCAGAAAGAGATTTTAAGCGGAATGCTTGGTTGTGATTTGATTGGGTTCCATGTTCAGAACCATTGCAATAATTTTCTTGATACCGCCAATAGGTTGCTTGAGTCGCGTGTGGATACCGAAAAGTTCAGCGTTGTGCGTTTCGATAAAGAAACTTTTATCCGGGCTTTTCCGATAAGTATAGATTTTCCTCAGCCCAAAACTTTTAACGTACACCAGGAAGAAATAGACAGGCTTAAAAAAGAGTTCAAGCTTGATGGTAAAATTGTTGCGCTTGGGGTAGACAGGATTGATTATACAAAAGGCATTGCTGAAAGAATGTTGGCTGTTGATAGATTGTTAGAGAAGTATCCGCAATATAAGAATAATTTTGTTTTTGTTCAAATAGGGGCCCCCAGCCGTACCCATATAAAACGCTATCATGATTTGATTGCCGAGATTGATGAGTTGGTTGATAAAATTAATTGGAAACATAGAGAAGGAGAATGGCAGCCTATTGTATATCTTAGGCGGCATTTTGCTCCGGAAGAAATAATACCATATTATAGCCTTGCTGATATTTGTATTGTGAGTTCACTTCACGATGGCATGAATTTGGTAGCCAAAGAGTATATTGGGAGTAAAAGCGATTTATCGGGGGTGTTAGTATTAAGCCGTTTCACTGGCGCGGCGAGAGAACTGAATGATGCTATTCAAATAAATCCATATTCTATAGAAGAATTTGCGAACAGTATAAAAACTGCTATTGAAATGCCGTTAGAAGAAAAGAAACGGCGCATGGAGAATATGCGCAACATTGTTGCAGAAAATAATGTTTACCGCTGGGCAGGCAGTATAATTACGGAATTAACCGCTTTAAAAAAGATTTAATGAAATATTTTTTTGGCGCTGGAAAACACTTGAAAAGGATTTTAAACAAAGGCAATATCTTTCTTTTTTTAGATTATGATGGCACCTTGGCGCCTATTCAAGATAAGCCGAGCCAGGCTTACCTTTCGAAAAAAAATAAAGATTTACTATTTAAATTAACTAAAATTCCCAGTTGTAAAGTAGCGGTTATAAGCGGCCGTTCTTTGGATGATGTAAGAAAGAAAGTGGGGATAAAAAATATTATTTATGCGGGAAACCATGGTTTAGAGATAGAAGGCCCCAGGATAAAGCTTAAGAAACATATTAATCGAAAGTTTTTGGTAATCCTTGAGTCGATAAAAGCGGAACTTGTTGAAAAGCTTTCGGGGATTAAGGGCGCATTTGTGGAGGATAAAGGCCTGACATTGTGCTTTCATTATCGCTTGGTCGGCAAAAAATATATTCCCGCGGCCAAAAACCTTTTTCGTAAAATCGTGAATAGGTATTTGATTGGTGATAAAATACGAGTGAAATCAGGGAAGATGATCTTTGAGGTAAGGCCGGCTACAAATTGGGATAAGGGAAAAGTTATATTGTGGCTTTTATCAAAACAACTTTTAGCCGATAGGAACAAAAGCGTAGTACCTCTTTGCGTTGGAGATGATGTTACCGATGAAGATGCTTTTTATGCCGTACGGAATAAAGGTATTACTATCCTTGTGGGTTCGCCTAAAAGATCTTGCGCGAAATATTACCTTAAATCTACGCATGAAGTTACAAAGTTATTGCAGCAAGTGCTAAATTATTATAAAGAGGGCTAATAAATCTTTTGTGGCTTTGTGGATTTAGCGCTTTTGCGGTGTAAAATAAACAATGAAGGAATTAGTAAGGGCTAAACAACCTTTTCAATTTCAAACCCGGCTTCACTTGTCAGAGTTAACCGGTTTACGTGCTTCCAACTTAAACCAGCTTCTTGAGCTTATCAAGAATGTTTCCGGTTCCTGCATTTATCATCATACCCACAGGTTTTTACAACAGCATCAATATTTATCTCCTGAACCTCCCAATGATTTTGCCTATTGGGTGATTGAAGTTTTGGGGGAGGACGAGCTGGGTGAAAAATTAGTAAGCATTGATACCATTCAATTTGTGGCTATCCATGATTTACGGAACGCGATAATCAGTGTCATCGAAGAGCATCTTGAAAATAATCATTTATCAAAATTAAAATTTGCCAGTGAAGGGGAAGAGTTTCACTTTATCAAATCCATAAGTTTTGTTTTGCCGACAAATTACTTTGCCTATGATTTAAAAGAATTTTCTGATATTCTGGAAAAAGTAACTATTGATTCGATATACTTTCATATTTTTGAGGCGCGTTTAAGATTAGAACGGCAAACAAATGATTTTTCAAACTGGATAGAGACCTCTCTCGGTAATAAAGAACTGGCCCGTCGTATTTCGCGCTTAGATCCTTATACGCGCACTTTGGAGGATTTACGTAAGACCCTCATTGAGATGGTTAAAAAAGCAATATAACAATAATGATAAAACTACAAGATTATATTCCTATTGTTAGCCAGCAGGTGATTGATGATCTTAAGTTACTTGCTGATAAACTAAAAGGCAAAGTCATCCAGAATGTTAATTCTACTTCGGTTGGCGGAGGCGTTGCTGAGATTCTTAACCGGATGATTCCGCTTTTGCAGGAGTTAGGCGTGGATGCCCGCTGGGATGTTATTAAAGGAGGAGAGCAGTTTTTCGAAGTGACTAAGAAGTTTCACAATCTTCTTCATGGGTTACCGGAAAAAATAAATGAGGAAGATTTTGATATTTTTTTAGAAACCAGCCAGAAGAATATCGAAGAAAT
>JBAYMZ010000222.1:0-3040 GCA_041663385.1 Candidatus Omnitrophota bacterium | reverse complement strand
CTATCATTATCAGGAATGTTATTTGGTGTTATGGTTGAGGGGGGATTACCAGCCGCAACCGCGTTTCAGATAGCAAAGAGTCAACCCGTTATGTCAAGACTTGCAATAGGCATGAGTAAAAAAAGAAGTGTTTCAAAGTCGTTGGGGCAACTTCCGTTCCAATTACAACAAGCAGACCCACAAAATAAAGAAGATTTAATTAACCAAATTATAGGACAATAAATGCCTTCATCACCATTTCCAGTAACAGCAACAGACCCTAATGAGATGCTTCAACAAATGCAGTCTCTTATGGACGACCTATACCAGAATCGGTTGGGCGGGGCGAATGTTGGTGATGTGTTTCAGATCGGTGCAGATGATGTTTTCCAGTTGAGGTATTTGGCTATTGGCGGATTGCAGAAACTAGCAGGGGCTTTGGCTATTCTACCTAATACTCTAAAGGGGGTTGATTGTGACCGAAACGGAATATTTATCAAGCTGAAATCAGCAGGCGGATTAAGTGTTGACTCCAATGGCTTGTATCTAACAACTGCCGTATCAGGAGCATGGAGTACACCTGACTTTAGCGCGGGAAATTTCACGGCTAACGGTTCAATGACATGGACGGTAGAGGCGGGAGACGTAACAACTTACGCTTATGTGATTATCGGAAAAACGATGACGGTTTCTTTTGCAATAGATACTTCGACTATAGGGGGTACAGTCAACACGACTCTTTACATAGCAATACCCAATGCGGAAACCGCAAAAAAGACGGTCTATGTTCCGTGTCTATTAACCGACAACGAACTACCTGTAACGGGTAGGGCTTGTGTAACGGCTAGCGGGACAACCATAGCGATAACTCGTCTTGACGGGGCGAATTATACAGCGAAAACTAATCTTGTGAACGCAAGAGGGCAGATAACTTTTGAGATAAACTAATCATATAAGCTACTGAAAAAATCAGGGCTACTTTCCGAAAGGGGGTAGCCTTTTTATGGAGAATAAATGACAACGATTAAAAAAGGTCAAATCGGAGAACAGGACATAACAAGGTTTGATGGTAGTGGGGCAAATACCTTTACCAGAGAAACATCAACGGGTGCTGAACTGACCATAACTAAATTCGGATATGTGGTAGATGTTCTTGCTACCTATGGTAATTGTCTTTCGTTTACAAAAACGACACTAGACTCTGCCATATCAGCAATAGGAACCACGACAAAAACTACAATACTTCTTAGACCGGGAACTTGGACGATTACCGCAGATTCCGATTATAGTACTTATAAAAATATAACATGGGACATAATGCCCGGTGCGGTTCTTTCTGTGGCAGCAGGACAGACATTAACACTGTACTCACCTGAACACATAACGTCATACTCACACGCACCCATATTTGCGGGAAGCGGGAATGTCATTTTTACAACGGGTGGTTTAGTGCATCCTGATTGGTGGACTGAAAATGTAACACCTGGAACTACCGATATGTATTCTGCAATAGTAGCGGCAGATTCAAGCATGGGATCAAATTATGGAACATTAAGTTTCACAACCGGAAGTTATAAATCTTCCCTAGATATTACTTTTGATTCAAAGATAAATCTGAAATTTAATAATTTTTCTAATATTGCACCCGCAACATCTAAAACAATAACAATCAACTCACCGGAAAATATAGAAGCAGGAATAAAACAACAAATATTTGCAGGTGCGGGTTCCGTATCTTTTGCAACCCAAGGAATAGTTTATCCTCATTGGTTTGGTGCAAAAGGCGATGGCACATCCGATGACAGTGGTGCTTTTAATATCATGGCTGATTCCCTTTCGTCTGGTGGAACAATTAAAATACCTTACGGAACCTATTTATTAAATCAACAAGTATCATTTGCTCAAAGCACGAATATGGTCGGAGAAGGCAAGCAAAGTATTTTAAAACTAGGCACGACCATTACTTTGCCAATGTTATCATTTCCGGCAAATCTTTCCTCAATAACCAATCTAGGAATTGATGGGAATGTTTCGGGCAATACAGTGATAAACAACGCCCTTGTAGAATTAAACGGAGACCAAATCACCATATCCAACATCTATATGTACGACATAAGAGCCATAGGCATTACCGTTGGTGGAGATCACACAAAAATATTGAACAATGAAATATATGGTTCTAATAGTGCTTCCATAGATAATATAGGTGTGTGGCACGATAACAATGTTTACGATTTATTGATTAGTGGCAACACTTTTAAGAATCACGGAATTAATGCCACGTTTGGTAAGGGTTATGATGTAAGAATCGTAAATAATTATTTTGCTAATAATCATCTTCAATCAGTCCCTACTGGTGGTGGTCAGTTATGTATAGCGAGGGGAGCAGAATCGGTTGTTATTGCAAACAACACTGTTGAAGCCGGTGGTGGAGTTTCTACCTATGGAATTGAAGTTGAGGGAACGAATATAGTCGTTTTGGGAAATGTTATCAGATTACAAGGTATGCACGGAATAGTTTTACAGTACGGAAGTAATTTTGTTATTGCAAATAACTATATAGAAAATACACAATCCCAGGACGGCATCTACGTCGCTGCCGATATTACACGATTTTCAATTACTGGTAATTATTGCACCGATACGCAAACGCCATCCACACAGACCTATGGCATTAATGTAGCTACTGGTGCAAGCGATTATTACGTCATCATAGGAAACACCCTATTATTCAATAAAACTGACGGTCTTAATGATGGTGGTACTGGTATTCAGAAAACTATTGAACATAATACTACTTATTAACTTAAGGAGAAAATAATGAAAAGAATATTTTTAGCAGTATTTATTAGTTTAGTTTTTGCTTCGTCATTAGGTGCTTGGAGTAATGGGTGGAACTCAGGGCCCATAGTCACCGATTCTTTAACGGCTACCGGCGGCACCATCTCCGGCACGAATATCACAGTCGGGGCGGGAAAGACGCTGGACGTTTCGGACGGGACTCTTACATTGGCTGACCTGCAAATAACAGTAGCAAAAGTTTCAGGTGCGGCGGCTACTG
>JBAYMZ010000221.1:0-3041 GCA_041663385.1 Candidatus Omnitrophota bacterium | reverse complement strand
TACCAAATCGTAAACCCTGGTATTTTCGCCATCAAGCAGAAAAACTTTCCAAAAAAGATAAATACTTTTTCCACGTAACCGGTCGCCGGATTTCACATAAGCATCATCAAATCTAACAACAAGCGACTGGAACTGAATTGTGTTGCCCGAAAAAGTAAAATATCTTGGCGCAAGCGGCTTATCATTTGTATCATATTCAACAAATTTTATCGTAGTTAAATCCCTTCGATTTATCTTATCATAGGCAACCTCAGTAACAATCACCTCAGCAACCCGCGTATCTGCGCTTAAACGATTAATCACCTGTTTCAAAACCTGGTTTTCAAAGAAATATTTTATCCCAAATTCATAGAAAATTACCAAAATAACCGCAACAACGAGGAGAATTAATAGGTATTTTATTTTTTTCATATTAAAGGATGGCCTTCCTATTCCTTTATAAGGAAGGGGCCTACTAAATCCCAGGGTATCTATCGAAGGAATGAAGCCTCCCCGGTCTAAACCTTGAGGCTTCCTCCTAAGCAGAAATCCACAATTACATTCACCCAGCCCTTGCATACAAGGGCTGGATTCATTCCTCGGGCTTAAAACCCGGGGTATCTAGCGCAGGATTAAAATTTTCTATACGGGGACATTATAGTATAAACAATAGATTATACAATAATCATTACGTCTCAAGTATCCTACTGACATTTTTTCTGCAAAATACTAGATAAATTTCCTCCCCGGGCCAAATACAGTTTTACCCTTAAAACATCATAAAGCTTTTGTAGCTGTTTTATTATCTGGGCAATCCGCACATTATTTTTAACTAAAAGAAAGATTTTACTTTCCCGGGAATCTTTTGTTGGTACACAAATAATCGCTTCTAAATTAAAGGCGCGCCGGGAAAACAGGCCGGTAATATGACTCATAACACCGGCGTGATTTCTGACCGTAATTTCAATAATATAATTTTTGTGTTTATTCATGGATTCCTCCTCTAGTCATCTCTGTGTTTGGCCTACCCGGCACAACCATAGGAATAACATTGTGTGCATGATGGATGTTGATATCAATAAGATTAGGCCCACAATCGGATAACGCTTTTGCCAAAACAGAACAAACCTTGCCGCCTGAATTAAGCTCAAACGCTTTTAAACCAAAACCTTGGGCAATTTTTTTAAAGGAATGCCTGGCTAAAAATCTAGAAGCAATGTATTTTTTTTCATAAAAAAATTCCTGCTGCTGGCGAACTAAGCCAAGATAGCCGTTGTTCATTATGATAATTGTAACATTAAGGTTCAATTCAGCTAAAGTTGCAAACTCCTGAATATTCATTAATATTGAACCGTCGCCGCTTATACAAAGTATTTTTTTATTCGGATTAACAAGTGCTGCACCGATTGCCGCAGGCAAACCAAACCCCATTGTGCCAAGGCCGCCGGAAGTCAGCAAGGTACGCGGCTTTTTAAATGGGTAATTTTGCGCAACCCACATTTGATGCTGGCCCACATCTGTAGTAATTATAGTATCCGGGGAAGTTAGCTCACTTATTGCCTTAATGACACTTCTCGGATGCATCGGATTGTTTTCAGCTAAACAAATAGGATACTTTTTCTTTTGTTCGTTAATTTCCAAAATCCAGCGTTGCCTCTTATCTTTTCGCACAAAAGGGATAAGTGCCTTTAATGCCTGGCTAATGTCTGCACAAATAGAAAAATTTGTTTTTTTAATCTTATCAATCTCGGCATCATCAATATCAATGTGTACAATCTTTGCATTTCTACAGAACTTTTCCGCATGGCCGGTAGCTCTATCATCAAAGCGCGTACCAAAAGCAAGAACTAAATCTGCTTCCTCGATGATAAAATTTGTTGACATTGCCGCATGCATGCCAAGCATCCCTAAATAAAGTGGCTCATCTGCGCTAAACGCTCCAAGAGCCATTAACGTAGAAACAACCGGGATAGAATTCTTGCGTGCTAATTTGCAAACAAAATCCTCTGCACCCGAAGAAATAATGCCTCCTCCGATATACATTAGGGGTTTTTTTGAATGATTAAGCATTTGCGAAATTTTCTTGATAGCCTTCATATTAATTGCATGTTTTTTCCGGGGCTTAATTTTTTTTGGCCAGGCATCAAATTCTATAAATTGACTTTGAACATCTTTTGGAACATCAATAAGCACAGGGCCCGGCCGGCGGCTTGTTGCAATATGAAAAGCTTCCGGAATAATGCTTAACAGCTCCCGGGCATTTTTGACTAAAAAATTATGCTTTGTTATTGGTATAGTCATTCCATAGGTATCAACTTCTTGAAAGGCATCAGTTCCAATCAAAGAAGTCGCAACCTGGCCGGTAATGGCAATTATAGGTATGGAATCTAATTTAGCATCAGCAATCGCCGTCAAAAGATTAGTCACGCCTGGGCCTGAAGTTGCAAAACAAACTGCCGGCTTGCCAGTTGAGCGCGCTATGCCTTGAGCGATAAATCCCGCAGATTGTTCATGACGCACTAAAATGTGGCGGATTTTACTCTTATAAAGCGCATTATAAAGAGGTAAATTCGCCCCTCCCGGAATACCTGCGATAATGTTTATGCCTTGTTTCTCCAATAATTTTATAATAATCTCTGCTCCACTGTATTTCATTTAAAACCCCCTTTACAATGTTCGGTTAAATCACAATACACAAACCACAAATCACAAACAATATACAATAAACAATTCCAAAATTACAAATAGGTGTTTGTTTATTGTGATTTCGGAATTGTGATTTGTTTGTAATTTGTACATTGTGATTTGTAATTTTAAACCATCTGTGGCTATCTGTGATTTTTATCTGTGTTCATCTGTGCAATAAAAAACCCCTGTTGGTTTTTACCGACAGGGGCTAGACAAAAAAAATACTAGCTTAGCCCGGCGGCGAAAGCGCGCCTACTACCACGACTACTACCAATAAATTTAGTAATTTCTCTTGAAACATATTTTCCATATTAATCCATCTTATTCTTTCTAATTAGTATTTAAATGCTCATTAAATAAGAAATCCCTGCTGG
>JBAYMZ010000220.1:0-3057 GCA_041663385.1 Candidatus Omnitrophota bacterium | reverse complement strand
TGCAGAAAAAGAAACGTATTATTATTTAAAAAAACATGCCCTTTCCCCGTACGCTTACTCTCCCATAGTGTTCAGGGTAATATCCGAGCGTAACGCTAGGTATTATTTTTATGGATAACAATACGCATAAAGTTGTTGTTTTGAGAACTGATTTAGGCCATAAAAGATACTTGATTAAAGTTGTTGATGTGGATACCGGGGAGATTTTAGTTTCTCATTACGGGGCTGATAGTACGGAGTTGTTTTACGGAGATTGTAATGCCACAATACGAGAATTGCTTATTAGTAAAGATATTTATCCCAACGGCGCACAGAAAATACATGTAAAATCACCGGATGGACTTACCTATTTTGAAAAGTTTTTGACTCCGGAAGAAAGTTTTATAAACAATAATACGGAAGATGGCGCAGAAAGCAAGGGCAGGGGGCGCACAAGAGGGAAACAGAAGCGTGTATCTGTAGAAGAAAAAACAATACAAGATTTTAAAGGGAAGCTTAGTGACTCAAACATAGGTTTCCTTTTTCGTTTATCTTGTTTGGCAAGACATGATACCGGCTTAATTGCTAAACGTGGTAAGCCGTTGAACCAGAAGGAAATAAGTGTTGCCATGGAGTCTTCCTTAAAAAAAGTAAATACAAATATTAATGTGCTTAAAAATGTCGGCGCGATAACAGAGCAAGATGAGCAATATTATTTAAATAGGAAATACATTTCTAAACGGTAGTAAGCAGGCTATATTACACCAACATAACTAGGTAGGTGCAGCCAATGACACCTAACGCCATGCTTATGGCACTAAGCGCTATTTGGAACTCATGCGTTGTTAACTACCCTACTGCCGACAGCGAAGAGATATTGCGGCACATAGAAGCGTTGCAACTGATTATATTTGGACTGAAAGGGAGTGTTTCTATCACTACCAAAGAAGAACTCGCAGCCCTGGCGCATGAATGCTGGTCACAGTGGATGGAGTATATGTTTTCAAGATGTGAATTTAAGGATGACGGCACAGCTGTTATTCCGAAAGAATTGGTTGAGAGGTGGAATATTCAGATGAGGACATCGTTTACTTACTTGCGTGATGAAGCAAAGATATCCGCTCTGGTAGAAGCTGAGAAAATACTACGGGTTGTTTTGAACCAAAAAGATTAAAGGAGCCATTATGGACGCTTACACCACCATTGAAAAAACATGCCCAAAGAATTGCGACTTAACCGATCTTGAATGGCACATAGGCGATAATTTTATATTCTGCCCTTTATGTGGCGATAAATTAAATATACAGGAAGTAAAACATGATTTTTCTTTTATTCCGTTAACGAACGAAGAAATTAGCAAGATGATGACAAGCGAAGAAATAGGTAAGGCATTGGGCGAGTGTTCAAAAATTTTTAAAGAAGAACTCAATAAACCTTCACCGTTTATATCACTATTTATGGAAAATAAATAAAGGCCGGTTCCCCGGCCTAAAGATTTAGATTCATATACACACTGTTTATATCGTCCTGCGTTATGCCAATATATTTTAGCGTATCTGCGGGACTGTCATGGTTGAGGATTTTCTGTATGGTTTCTATTCCTACGCCGGATTTAAACGTGTGGTATCCGAATGTTTTTCTTAGGGTATGCGTACCTATGTTTTCTTCTATACCGATACATGCGGCTATATTGCTTAATATGCTCCATGCCTGGACTCTGGAGATAGGCCTATTCTCACCCTTGCGGGATTTAAAAAGGTAGTCTGTAAGCTGTGGTTTTTCTTTTTCCAGGTACAACTTAATAGCCTTGCTACTGGAATTATTAACTGGGAACTGCTTAGGTTTGCCGGTTTTCTTTTCTCTTACGGAAATATTGGCGAGGGGGCCTTTGTCTGTTGCTACGTCGCCTACCTTAAGATTTAGCAGATCGCTTATTCTTAGGGCGGAATTGATGCCAAGGACAAACATAAGGTAGTCACGGGTACCCGGCATAAGAAGTTGTTTTATTGCCTCGATGTGCTTTTTATTACGGATAGGATGAACAATTTCCATTTTTATACTCTCCTTTTTATTAGTTAATTAACTTAAAGCCATAATATCATATTTATGTTATATTCACAATACATATTCTTACAATTTGTAATTTATTTTTAAGGTGGTGATGCAGGTTGGCCGTTCCAAACATAGACTTAACCAGGTTGCCGGATCTTGTAAACCCTAAATATTTTCCGTTGATCATGGATAAAAGCAGATATTTAGTCCTTTGGGGCGGCGGCTGATTAAGGTTCCTCCGGTAAGTCTGTATTTGCCGCTCAAAAGATAATTTTCCGGATACTAACCGAAAGGCCTCATAAAATCCTGGTTGTCCGCAAAGTAAAAGTGGACATCCGGGATTCTTGCTTTGCAGAGCTTGTAAATGTTATTCGCTCGTGGGGCTTGCTGAAGCTATTTGATATTCCAAAGGGGCGCAGTTCAGAGCTTTATATGCGGTGCAAGAATGGTAATGAGATTCTTTTTTATGGATTAGACGACGCAGAGCAGAGAAAGTCAATCCAGGGAATTACGAGCGTGTGGATTGAGGAACCAACGGAACTAGAAAAGAGCGATTATGAGCAACTGGATATTCGTGTCCGCGGTAAAGCAGTGCATTATAAACAATTCATACTGAGTTTTAACCCTATTTACATCAATCATTGGCTAAACGGTGAGTTTTTTGATAGACGGAACCCTAAGCGCAACTGTAAGACGGTGCACAGCACATATAAGGACAATAAATTTCTTGATCAAGAATCTATTGAAGTTTTAGAAGGGTTTAAAGATAAAGACCCTTATTTTTATCAGGTTTATTGCCAGGGAAGTTGGGGAATTTTAGGAAAAACAATCTTTGATGCCCAAAAGGTAAGCAAGCGCATAGAGCAGATCAAAGATATCAAGCCACTTAAGGAAGGATTTTTTGAATATGACTATGTCAATGAACAAATAGTCAGTTCCTCTATCCGGTGGATTGACGAGCCAGGTGGCTATATAAAAATCTACAAGGACGCTACTCACGGTAATCCGTATGTAATTGGCGGTGAT
>JBAYMZ010000219.1:0-3066 GCA_041663385.1 Candidatus Omnitrophota bacterium | reverse complement strand
GAAATTTAAGGTGCACTCTTATCTGGTGCATTCTTCCGGTGCGAGGCTTAAGCGACAGGAACGTTGAGTCAGGCAGGCGCTCTTTCACATCTACCTCAGTAAACGCGTTTTTCGACTGCACAAAACTCACCTTCATCTTAAGCCTGTTCTTTGAATCTCTCGCTATCGGTAAATCCGCGACCGTATGATCTTTTGCGACAACACCCCAAACAATCGCAAAATATTCTTTCTTTATTTTTCTTGAAGCAAACTGCTCAACAAGTTTCAGGTGGCATGCGTTATTCTTTGCCAACACCATGACTCCGCTTGTTTCCTTATCAAGCCTGTGCACAACCCCCGGCCTGTATGCATTTATATCGGATAATTCCTTTTTCATATAAACAAGAGCATTAACCAGGGTATTATCTACGGAGGCTTGAGGTGGATGCACGGTTAAACCGCCAGGTTTATCAATCACCAGAAGATCCTCATCTTCATAGATAATATTAACCTTAAATTCGAATGGTTTCAATACATCTTTTTGCGGCTCGTCTTGTTGTATTAAAACGCTGTCGTTTTCTTTTAATCTATAACTTGGCTTTTTAGGCTTGCCGTTAACAAGAATTTTTTCTTCTTTTATTAAAGTATTTACTTTTGTCCGGGATAAAGAACTAATGCTCTGCTGCAAGAATTTATCAAGGCGCTCGCCTTTTGCCTTTTCCTCCACCTTTAATATTTGTTCCATTAGTGAAGCCTCCCTGTCTAATCCTAAAGGATAGGCCATCCTAATACCTTACTAAGGATGGGCCTAAAATCCTGGGCTTCCTCCTAAGCAGAAATCCCACGGGCTAAATTCCGGGGATTTCTGCGCAGGATTAAATTTAAGGCTTAAACGCTGCCGGTTTCTTAAATTCATTTAAAAAAAGTAAAAATGCGCCTACGGTTATAGCCGAATCAGAAATATTAAAAACCGGCCAGACGCGTAAATCTATATAATCAACCACATAACCGATAAAAATCCTGTCATAAAGATTAGAAAGCGCTCCACCGGCAATCAATCCGCAAGCAATAAGAAAAACCCTATTCTTCTTTTCCTCTTTTATGAAATTCATAAGAAATAAAAGAAGAAAAATCAAACCAACATACACCAAAAATGTAGTCTTGCCTTTAAGTATACCAAAAGCCGCGCCACTATTGAACACTACACTAATATATAAAATATTTTTAATTACCGGAATTGATTGTAAATGGGGATTTTTTAGGAAGTATTGCTTTACAAAAAAATCAGCAGTGAAAATTAAAACCGCCGCAATACATACTATCGAAAGATCTACGAGTTGCCTTCTTTTTCTATCTTTTCCTGGCATTTTTTACAACACTTAGCATAAGCAAGCGCTTTTAAACGCGTACTTGCTATCGGCTTTTCACACATCACACATTCACCGTAACTCTTGTTCTCTACTCTTTTTAACGCCTCTTCAATCTCAAGAAGCACTTTGCGTTCATCCGAAACTAATCCAAGGCTGAAATCACGTTCATAATTATCAGATGCCACGTCAGCAATGTGTGAACCATATCCTGACATGTCTCCAGAAATATCTTTCTGGCTCTTCATTAGAGTATCTTCAGAAATTTCCCGTATTTGGTTCATAACTTCTTCTTTAAGATTAATAAGCTTTTCTTTGTATTCTTTTAATTCCTTTGCCGATAAATGTGTTTTCATTAATAATCCTCCTTAATGAACACATCGTTTTTTCACGCGCGAAGCGCGCAGAAAAAACGATAGTGTGAATTAGTCCCACCGCATCTATATTCCTGAAAAATCTCTTCGATATTTTTCAGGAATGCGCTGGGACTTCGCCCCGGCGAGCGTCAAAAAATTATCGCAGAGAATTTTTTAACATCTTCTGCGAGCCGGGGCAATAATAACTGCTAATTTTCAGTTTTTATTCTTTAGCGCCACCACGCATCGTTTACAAGTACCCGGAAAATTTAAATCGCTACCGATGTCGCTTCTATAATTCCAGCAGCGCAAACATTTCTGCCCACGCGTTTTTTCAACTTTTATACCGCTTGCGCCCTCCTCGATATTTACTTCAGATACTATAAAAATTTCGCGCAAAGCATCTTTACGATTTTTATAAAAATCAAATTCTTCTTTTTTAAATTTAAGAAAAACCTCCGCCTCAAGAGAACTTCCGACTACGCCTTCCTGTCTTTTAAGTTCAATTTCTTTGAGAACATTGTCACGCAGCTTAAGGATATTTTCCCACTGCTTTACAATATTTTCGTCAACCCACTCTTTGTGGTAGACATCATCAAGGCCTGAGATAAAAATAGATTCCTTTTTTCCTTTCAGATTCTGCCAGGATAAATAAGCTTCCTCGGCAGTAAAAGAAAGAATCGGTGCGGTCAATTTTAAAAGAGCGTCAAGGATATTATGGATTACAAATTGCGCTGAACGCCTTTCTCGGGAATTCGGAGAGAAAGTATATAGTCTATCCTTCAAAATGTCAAGATAAAAAGAGCTTAAAGACAGATTACAAAAGTTAAAAATCTCCTGGCAGACTTTATAAAAACTGTAATTTTCATAATGCTCCATTATCGTTTTGACAGTTTGCATTGTTTTTGCAAGCATAAACCTGTCAACTTCAAGAAGCTCTTCATATTTGATAGGCATGGCAGCAGGATCATAATCATAAAGATTACCAAGTATGAATTTTATGGTATTTCTAACCTTTCGATATATATCAACAAGCTGTTTTACTATTTGCTCTGATATTTTTACGTCTTCGGCATAATCGCTATAAGCTACCCATAGGCGTAAAATTTCTGCGCCATACTGTTTTATCGTAGCTTGAGGGGCAATCACGTTTCCTAGAGATTTAGACATCTTCTTGCCTTCGCCATCAACCACAAAGCCATGTGTAAGAATGGTTTTAAAAGGCGCTTGTCTTTCTATGGCCACTGAAGGAATTAATGAAACCTGGAACCACCCTCTGTGCTGGTCACTGCCTTCAAGATACATATCTGCCGGAAACTTTAAATCTTCATTATCTTTCAGGACCGCAAAGAAACTTGCTCCCG
>JBAYMZ010000218.1:0-3085 GCA_041663385.1 Candidatus Omnitrophota bacterium | reverse complement strand
GTATTGTTTGTAATTTGCGATTTGTGTATTGTGATTTAACAAAAGTTAGGTAGTAAAATTTATGCGTTTTAGTTTAAATTTCCTAAAAGAGTTTCTAAAGGTGGATTTGCAAGTTGACAAGCTGGCATCTTTACTGACTATGGCTGGCTTAGAGGTTGGACATTTCCATCAGGAAGGGGATGATTGGGTATTTGAAGTCGAAATAACTTCAAACCGCTATGACTGGCTTTCTATATTAGGTATAGCCAGAGAAGCTGCCGCTTCAATCGGCAGCCAAATAAAGTTAGAATATCCACAGGTTATAAAAAAACCTTTGCTTAAAACCAGAAGCATAAAAATTGAATCAGTAAAAGATTGCCCGGCTTATGTGGCAAGAGTAATAAGAAATATTAAGGTAAGCCCATCTGATACAGTGCTTAAAGAAAGAGTGGTTAATTGTAATATTAATTCCATAAATAACGTGGTTGATATTACCAATTACTGCATGCTTAAATGGGGCAACCCTTTGCATGCTTTTGATGAAGATAAAATAGAAGGAAGTATTTATGTCCGTAGAGCCCGGCAGGGAGAGAAGTTTTTAGGTATCGATGAAAAAGAAAGAGAGCTTTGCCCGGAGAATCTTGTTATCGCTGATGAAAAGAAAGTCATCGCGCTTGCCGGTGTCATGGGCGCAAAAAATACCGAAGTTACACAAAATACGAAAAATATCCTGCTTGAAGCGGCAATATTTTCTCCTCTCGTCATCAGACATTCAAGGCGTGCCGCTGGTATCGATACGGATTCTTCCTACCGTTTTGAACGGCAGGTCTTTGCCGGTTATCTTGAATATGCATCGTCTGAGGCGGCAAAATTAATCGAAGAAAATTGTCAAGGAGCATTTACTGGTTACGCGTTTTGCGGTAAGCTTCCCGCGGTAAAGGATAAAAAAATTTCATTAAAAATTTCCGAATTAAATAAATATCTGGGAACGGGTATTCCCAAAAATAAAATTAAAAGTATTCTTGTCAGCCTTGGATTTAAAGTAAAAGAATCCGGTAAGGATGTTTTACTTATTTCTGTTCCCGCCTTCCGGCTTGATGTAAACAGCCTGGTTGATGTTTATGAAGAGGTTTCAAGAATTTACGGCTATGACAAAATCACACCGCAAATACCGGCTGTTTCGCGTGAACTGGTTAAAAATGAAATTTATGATTTTAAAAATGAAATCAGAACCTATTTATCCACGCTTGGTTTAAAGGAAGTAATCACTTATAGCATGGAATCCGAAGAGGATTTAGCTGTGCTTGGATTTAGCGAGGTTATAAAAGTGGTAAATCCTTTACGCAAACAGGAAAATGTAATGCGGCCGACGTTACTGCCGGGCATGGTTAAGGTGGTTGGATATAACATAAACCGTATGCGTTGGGGTTTGAGATTTTTTGAGCTGGCAAATATATATAATAAAGGTAAAGATGGATTTTGTGAAATACCGGCTTTATCCCTTGGCGTAGCAGAACAGGAAGGGGGATTCTTCCGTGTTAAAGGAGCGATTAATGAGCTTTTAAACTATTTGAACATTACGGATTATTCTTTTAAAGAAAAAAGCTTACCATCTTTTACGAACGCGCTTGAACTTTTTATAAATAATAAATACGCGGGATTTGTGGGAAAACTTAATGAGGAAGCTGCAAGAAAGCTAAATCTTAAAAAAGATTTATATTTCGCGCAAGTAGATGTAACGCTTTTACAGTCAGAAAGAAAGCTTAAAATCTATACGCCAATCAGCCCGTATCCGGCTGTGTGGCGCGACATAAGCATAGCTTTGCATAAGGATAAGCAATTTAGCCTTGTTGCGGCAATAATAAATGAAAGAAAAGAGTTTATCTCTGATTACAGAATAGTAGATACATATAAAGGCAAGGATTTGGCCGAAGGTTATTCTGCTTTTTCTTTGCGCATTTTTTACCAGTCTCATGACAAGACTCTACTTTCCGAAGAGGTCGACGCGATTAACAACGAAATTCGTAAACGCCTTGAGCAAAAGGAAGGCATTAAACTGCGTTAATCCAGATCTGTGTAATGTTTAAAGTGTAATGTGTAACGTTAAGTGTAATGACTCTATGCGTAAAGCCATTACACAAATAAACATTACACCGGCATTACACATTACACATAAAACTTTACACAAATGAATTAATACGAGGTATAAATATGCTTGAATTAAAAAGTAAATCATTAAAGAATATCGAAGAAAAGATGGAAAATATGGACGAAAATTCTTTGCGTTATCATGTGCTTGAGAGCGCCAAGAGTTTTAAAACCTCATGGGTTTCTTTAGGCCGGGCCCTGTATACGGTTAATAAAGATAAGCTTTATAAAAATTGGGGCTACAATACTCTTGAGGGCTACACCGCCAAAGAAATCGGCATCAAAAAACCAACGGCGATGAAGCTGCTACGTTCTTATTTTTTTCTTGAAAAAGAAGAACCGCAATATTTAACTTCAGAGTATAAGGAAAAGGCCGAGGCTGCAGTTGTTCCAAGTTATGAATCAATAGACTTACTCAGGAAAGCAAAAAGCAATAAAATTCTTGAAAACCAGGATTACGAAAATATAAAGAAAGATATTTTCGAAAAAGGAAGAGATGCTCAAGCAGTAAAAAAAGATTTAACTACTTTAATCAGACAGCGTAAGGATATTGACCCGGAAGAAGAACAGGAAAAAGCCCGCATCACCACCGTAAAAAGATTTTTAAGCACTTTAAAATCCATGAAGAAAGAAATCGAAATCACCAAACTCCTGCCGCCCGAACTCCTCAAAGAAACCGAAAGTTTGATCAAGAGATTAGAAGAAGAATTGATCTAGTATAAGTTATTACGAAACTGACATTTTTCGCTTATTTAAGGCATACTTCTAAAGCCAAAAAAAGAATTCTTCGCTTAACGCAATTTTTCTCCAGGAGCAAAAAGGCAAGGGACGATAAAAACCGCCTAAAATGCGGAACTCGCCCTATATAACTACATGATTAAGGAAATAGCTCAAACACCCGCATTTCTTTACGGCGGTTTTTATCTAAAAATTGCTATATCGCTCATAATTCTTTTTT
>JBAYMZ010000217.1:0-3095 GCA_041663385.1 Candidatus Omnitrophota bacterium | reverse complement strand
TCATCCTTACCAATACCTATAGAGGTAACGACTCCAAGCCCGGTAACAACAACTCTTCTTTTATTCATGTTTTACAATAAATACTAATTCTGCTTTAGCAATTTCAGCACCGTTGTTAAACGTTTTAACATCTATAAACCCACCTGTAGGCATTATCTTTGCCGCAATAGCTTCGATTCTCAACTGATCGCCGGGAAAAACCGGTTGTTTGAATTTCACATTCACCGAACCTAGATAAAATTTTGAATCTTTAGTCATTTTATCTTTATAAGCGCTCCAATAAAGCACGATCGAAGCTTGTGTCATTGCTTCAATAATCAATACTCCCGGCATAACCGGATTTTGCGGAAAATGGCCCTGAAAAAAATTTTCGTTAATTGATAAATTTTTTATCGCAACAACACGCTTGCCTGCCTCTATCTCAATTACTTTGTCGATAAAAAGGAATGGGAAGCTTTGTGGTAAAATTTTTTGTATTTGATTAATATCAAGTGTTTCCATGTTACTAATTAGCACATTTTCCTATAATTAAAGAAGTATTTACTCCATTTGGGCCAAAGCTATTTATCATGACGTTTGAAAGCTCTTTTTTCCGAGATTTGTTCGGAACATAATCTAAATCACAATCAGTATCTTTCTCTTTATAATTCAAAGTAGGCGGAATAATTCCTTTACCTAAAGAACCCAAGGCGGCAATTGTCGCAAATCCGCCGGAAACACTATAGGATTCACCCAGCATGGATTTAACTGCTGTAACAGGAATTTTATAAGCATACTCACCAAATACACTTTTGATAGCTTTTGTTTCAATGACATCGGCATCTTTTGTTGAATTGGCATTAGCAAAAATGCAATCAATATCTTTTGGTGACAGGTTAGCAGCTTCTAAAGCTTTTGTCATTGCCATTTTCATTCCTTCGCCTTTAGGGTTATATTTATAAAATTTAGCCGGATCAAAACAAGAACCAATACCTAAAATTTCGCCATAAATATGCGCGTTATTCTTCTTTGCGAATTCACTGTCCTGTAAAATCAATATTGTTGCGCCTTCAGAAAAAATAATACCATTGCGACGATTATCAAAAGGGCAGCATATAGGATCGCTAGAAATACCTTTTAGGCCAGATAAATAGTTTAACTTATAAAAACCTAAAAAGGTTTGCATAGCTAAGTCTTCCACAGAACCAACCACAACCGTATCCGCTTTATCAAGGGAAATAAAATCGTTCGCATAGTCGATAGCATCGAGAGCTGCACTCATACCTGTGGATATGGTCGTATTAAAACCTTTAATTCGAAATTTAATAGAAATTCTTGAGGCAGGAGAATTAGCTACTGTACTGGGAAAAACCATGGGGTTTACATAACGAGGGCCTTCAGTAAGAGACTCTCTGTCAAATTTTGAAATACTATGCAGACTACCAAACGTCGTACCAACGGAAACTCCGGTGCGATAAGTATTACTTTCGTCAATTTGCAAGCCGCCATCTTCCAATGCAAGCTTTGTCGCTGACAACAAAAGAAGCGTAGCCCTGTCTAAATCCATCAATCCTTTTTCCCCAAGAATCGCTTTCGGCTTGAAATCTGTAATTTCTCCGGCAGTTTTTACTTTCAGGTCTTTGGTGTCAAAAAGAGTTATTTCCCGGAATCCGGTTTGCCCGGCAAAAAGATTTTTCCAAAACTCTTCTTTGCCGATTCCGATAGGCGAAACAATGCCAATTCCAGTGATGACAATCCTTTTACCCATGTTTTAAAATTATACCATTAAAATCGTTAAAAATTAAGCTTTTTTGCAACAAAATTAACTTATCCTGACTTAGAATTCATAAGTCAGGATAAGGCCTTTAACCTTTTTTAGGAAAAAATAATAAGAAAAGTAAAACACTTATTGCCAATGCTAAATATTAATATTATTTGTGCTTTACTAAACAAATTTTTTAATGAATAAACGCTATAAAGACAAGTGAATACCTAAAATCAGCAGAGGCTTAAAATTAGCAGTAGCTACCCAAAACCAGACAACAGTTATTACCACCGAAGGCGAAACCGTTGTTCAAAGCTGTTCGGACATTCATTTTTCGTGCCGTATTGGGCACGCAATCGATGTCGCATTCAGGATCTGGAGTCTTGAAATTTACAGTAGGCGGAACAATATTTTCTTTTAAAGCAAGGCAACAGGCGATAGACTCAAGAGCGCTTGCCGCACCCATGCAATGGCCAAGCATTGATTTTATTGAACTTACAGCGACTTTTTTGTCGCCGAAAATTTCTTTTATCGCGCCGGATTCTTCTTTATCGTTTTGAATTGTGCCGGTCCCATGGGCGCTGATATAATCAACGTCATCAATGGAAATGTTCGCATTTTTTATGGCTTTCGTCATTGATTTTTTTATGCCTACACGGCTGGGAATAGTCATGTTGAACGCGTCACAGGAAAGACCATACTCCAAAACTCTTGCATATATAGGAGCTTTTCTTTCTAAAGCCCTTTCAAGTGATTCTAATATCAAAATGCCGGCACCCTCGCCAAGAAGCATACCATGCCTCTCTTTGTCAAAAGGAGAGCAGACATCAGGAGACATTGCGTATAATCTCTGAAACCCCTGAAAAGCGACACGGGAAAGGCTGTCCGCCCCTCCGACTATCGCAAAATCTATCTCGCCTTTTCGGATTAAATCAAAACCATACCCAAGAGCAAAGTTCCCCGCGGCGCAGGCATTAGGGATTAAAAGGTTTTCACCTTTGGCTTTTAAAAAATACCCAACACTCCTGGCAATGGAAGGTGAAAAAACATTCATCAACAATTGTTTTGTAATTTTACCCCACTCCTCTTCAATGAACATTCTTCCTGAAGAGTCTATTACAGTTGCTTCAGTCATAGTGGTACCGATAATGACTGCCATTTTTTCATTCTGCATATTTTCCAGGGAAAGTTTTGAATCGTTAAGGGCAGATTTAGTTGCGGCAACGGCAAATTGAGAGGCGCGGCCCATAAATTTAGTGATATTCTCCGGCATAAAAGCGCTTGGATTGAAATTCTTTATTTCACCGGCATTGTGGCGTTTAAACTTTGAGGTGTCGAATAGACTTACTTC
>JBAYMZ010000216.1:0-3097 GCA_041663385.1 Candidatus Omnitrophota bacterium | reverse complement strand
CTTAAAAATATTACTTATGGAGAAGTTATAAAATTAAGCGACGAAAAGCTTATTATGAAATTACGCGAGTGGGGTTCTTTAAGAGGCCAGCCGTATTTTAGAACATTAAACGGCAAATTCCATTATGTTCCTGTTCTGCAGCTTTTGGCGAAAATGAACCATCCGGAATGGGGTAAAGAAAAGGTAGCAGAGGAAGTAAATAAGAAATATCAGATTGTCTGGGGAACTTATTTACGCACTTTTGAAAACGCCAATAACCAGGATTTCAAAGATAAATTCGGTCAAATATCTTATATCTTGAAAAAATATTTTGATGAATACGGATATTTCGTGGAATTAACCGACCTTGCCAAATACGATGAGAATTTGAAATTCGGCAAAGGCAGAAATTATAATATATTACAGCGCTATAACCCTGCCACTGGAAAAATTGACGATATCATCCGCGTCGACCTGGGAACTTATTATCCTTTCGCTAATGAAGGTAAACCCGGCAACCAGGCGCACAACCGCAGATTTATGCGCGGCGAAGTATTGATGAATTTGGATATGAACCAGGATTTCTATATTGAACAGGCATTCTCTTTGCCGATGTTAGTTAATATGTTCAGCGAAAATAACGGATATTATAAGAACGATGAAGGCAAAAATGTCGCTCTTGTCGGTTATCCGGAAGATATTTACACCCAGGACTTTTCTCTGTCCGGTAAATTCCATGCCGTAGCAGACCGTACATTCGTCGGCATTGTTCAGCGCACCTTGCAGACCTTAGGCGCGCGTTTCCATTACGGACATCCGGACGCATGGAGAGCTTCTGTGGTTGATGCTTTCGGCGGTGTATCCAGGTCTTATCCGGTCAATGAAGATATTTACGGCGCGTATCAGATGATGCTGGTTGGTAAAAAAGTTTTGAACATTGAATTCCTTGAAGCCGGAAAAGGCCGCGAAGTTTCCTGGGGCGGCACGGACGGAATTTTCCGCAAATTCGGCATGGGCGCAACCCAGCAGATGTATGGCCGTATTGTCCATGAGTTGATGCAGTCCAAGAATTTTGATTGGACCCGTAGATTAGCTCATATCTACGGTGGTATCGGATATTACTTACGTAAGCCGATAGTTAAATGGGGCATATTTACTTACCTTACTTTCATGGTGTTATTGGGCGTCAGTGGTTTTGCGCCTTTCACGAATGAAATATTATACGCTATGCTCGGTGTCATTATATTTGCGCAGGCCATTACCGCAACCGGGCTTATGCAGATGATTGTGGATAAACCATTTGTACGCGGTGTGGCTGAATTCTTGCTTACCTTTATACTGATGTCGCCTTTCTTTATGGCGCACGTCTTTACTATGGCAGCAGGAGCATCACTCGCTATGGCAGGAGTTGCTTTCTACGTTGCAACCGGCAGAGGACACGGGTTAAATCATACCAAGATTATGGATTTATTTAAAGGTTTTGCTAAGTCACATATTGTTCCGGGCTTTATCGCAACCGCCATTGCCGTGGCTGGAATACTTCTCTGGTGGAACCCGACAATGATCTGGTCAGCGCCGTATGTCTTAATTGTATTTTTTGCTATGTATGTGCCGATTGTCATTAATAAAGGCGCTCTGCCGATTTTTGAAGTTTCTCTGAAGGATTACCGCAAATTTATTATTGCTGACTTTAAAGACGGAGTAAAAGGAATTAAAGATTTGTGGAAAGCAGGTTGGAAAGAAGGCGCTTATGATAAAGTAGCGGATGCTATAGTTTACTCAATTGCCTTTGTGGCCTGGAACTTATCGACATTCCTGCCGTTTACCTTATCAGTTCTTTTATTCGCCAGAGCCGGAGCCTTCAGCCTGCAGAGTTTTGGCGTAGGAGCAGTTGTGGGTATAGCCGGCGTAATTATAGTTCCGATTTTACTTAACCTTGGATGGAATATTTTTAGCAGGCTTTGGTACGGAGATCCATTTAAAGTAAAATTAGATAAGAATGTGTCAATGGTTGCCGAAAAAGTGCAGGATCAAAATAAACTTCAAAGCAATCCTGTCGCTGGAACGTATGGCCAGGCAGCGTCAGCAGTTTCAGAAATCCCGGCAAAAGTCAGCTTAGCGTATACAGGTTTTAATAGTAAACTTAATAGTGTCTGGTTGCGTAGCAAGCAGCTTATTCGCGCTCCGCCAAGCACGACCCTAAAAGTAAATAACGCTATAATAGATGCCTGGAGCAAAGTAAGATCTTTAGGCAGCCTTGATGAAATTCGCAAGATGTCTTTACGTGAATTTGCGAAAGAGTTAGGCGTTAAATGGTTCTCGCACAAAGATGCAAAACTGCCATTTTATCTTTCCGTAAACGGAGCACGTAAACTTCGTTTGGCTAGAGAAGGTAAGTTTGTTGTTTCTAAGGAGAATGAGAAAGTTCTAAGCATTAAAGATATTTCTGAAATCAACGAACCTGGAATATACGCAAACTTGGAATTCTTCTTAGACGGTATAGATGGAAAAACCAGTAAGATTTCGGGAAACAATAATTACTATGCCAACAAAGCCTGGTTCTTCCATGAATTACTTGAAGAAACTTTCGCGAAACAGAGAATAAATCATCCTTTATCTTCTCATGTCCATCCGCGCGCTAACGAACAAGAATTATTATTTGCTGCGTTATTGGGCGAAGAGGAATTAGCACAATTAACGCGCTATTTTGAAGGCAGCCTCAAAGAGTACGAAAAAGATTCTAACAAGGCCGCCAGAGAGCAAGCGGATTACAAACTTATCAAGACTATCCTTGCCGCGGTAAAATCAGATAAAGGAGAAACATTAAAAGCCCGCGCGCTTACTTATTGGAATAATAGTGATAAATCTTCTAAGAATAGATTATCAGAACTTGAGTCTGAATTTAGCCTTACGACTAAGGGTATCCGTTCCATCATTTCTTCCTTCCAGAACGAAATGAAGCTTGGCCTTTCCGGCAAGGACGGCGTTGAACGCCAGGAAAGCTCTCTGGCCATGCTTCCTACTTTTGTCGACAATCCAACCGGAAAAGAAAAAGGTAAGTTCTTAGCTTTAGATTTAGGCGGAAGTAACTTCAGGGTCTTAATGGTAGACCTTAAGG
>JBAYMZ010000215.1:0-3097 GCA_041663385.1 Candidatus Omnitrophota bacterium | reverse complement strand
CCGGGCATATCTGGACACCCTGGTTTAGTTTGTTTGGTTCGATGTCCGGCTTTGATAAAATCGAGGATTGTTTTGAAGAGCAGACTCCTAAGATATTTGCGCTTGAGACCGGATTATCCAGCGACCCGGCAATGAATTGGAGGTTAAGCGCTTTAGATAAATTTACGCTTATCTCTAACAGCGATTCGCATTCACCGCAGAAAATCGGCAGGGAAGCCAATGTATTTAATTGTGACTTGGATTATAAAACAATCCGTGAGGTTTTAAAAACTAAAGATAAAAAGAGATTTTTGTATACTATAGAGTTTTTCCCTGAAGAAGGAAAATATCATTATGATGGCCATCGGCTCTGCGGTATCCGCTGGTCGCCGAAAGAGACTAGGGAGCACGGTGGAAAATGCTCGAAATGCGGCAAACCAGTTACAGTGGGCGTGGTTAACCGGGTGGAGAAATTAGCTGATCGGCCGGAAGGATTTAAACCGGATAACGCTATACCTTTTAAAAATCTTATACCTTTAGAAGAAATAATCGCTGATGCCAGAGGAGTGGGTAAGGCAAGCGTAGCGGTTGAAAGAGATTACCATAATTGTCTAGCGAAATTCGGCACTGAATTTGAGATTCTAATGCGCGCCTCAAAACAGGATTTAATGAAAGGACTGCCTCCTAAAGTTGCTGAGGGAGTTCTAAGAGTGCGTGAGGGTAAGGTTGATATTAAAGCAGGCTATGATGGAGAATATGGAATAATATCCATCTTTGGTAATAAAGAGTCGGAGCAAAAGAACGAAGAGCAATTAAAATTATTTTAGAGCGCCTGTGGCCCAATGGATAGGGCGTCAGCCTCCGAAGCTGGATGTGCAGGTTCAATTCCTGCCAGGCGCAAAAATATAATGGAGATGGTTTAGATGCTTTCAATGTTCAAATCAGCCGTGTTGACAATATCGCTGGGGATCATTTCGTTAAACATGGCAAACGCGGGCCAAGAAATATTCATCGCTGAGGATCCCGGTATCGGTAAAATTTATTTGCTGAATGTTAAAGAAAAAGAGGTTAATCAAGAATGCCTTAAAGAAAAAATCAAAAATGTAATTTATTGTATTGATAATGAAAAGATTGCGCCTTATAAGGTGGAGATTTGGGAAGCCCATCCTTTAGTGCAAGATGCTCTTAAGGCTAAAAGCGTAAGGATTGAAAGAAGTGGCTCGTCCAGGAATGTTTTAATCCCTCTTAAGTCGAAAGGTAAAGTAATTATCCTTTACCAGGATAAATTTTACGCTATGTATGCGGCAACTTCCGATAAATTGAATATGAATTTTGAAGAGTGTATAAAATAAAAAGGATCGAAAAATGAAGAAAATAGTAAGCGTGATTGGTGGAAGAGCTTGTACTAAGGAAGTGGAGCAAATAGCCCAATCTTTAGGTAAAAAACTGGCTAAAGTGGCTGATATACTCGTTTCCGGGGGCTTAAGTGGAGTAATGGAGGCAGTTTGTGCAGGCTTTAAGGCAGGAGGCGGCCTAACTATGGGTATTTTACCGAGTTATAACAAGGCAGATGCTAATAAGTTTGTGGATATAGCCATTCCAACCGGCCTAGGCTTAGCCAGAAATGTCCTGGTGGTTAAATCAGCGGATGTGGTTATCGCGCTCCCGGGAAGAGCGGGAACGCTTTCGGAGATCGCTTATTGCATACAATTCGGTATACCGGTAATTACCCTTGGTTCTTGGGATATTCCCGGAGTGATAAAATTGAATACTATTGATGAGGTAGTAGCTAAAGTTAAAGAGCTGTTAAAAGGAGTAACTGATGGAAGTAAATGAAGCAAGGCCCAGCAAAAATAAAAAAGTAATTATTTTAGGTGGAGGCCCGAATCGCATTGGCCAGGGAATCGAGTTTGACTATTGTTGCTGCCATGCCTCTTATGCCTTAAAAGAAGAGGGCATTGAAAGTATCATGGTCAATTGTAACCCTGAGACAGTCTCAACTGATTATGATACTTCGGATAGGTTATATTTTGAGCCGCTTACCTTTGAAGACATTATGAGCATTATTGAATTGGAGAAACCTATGGGCGTGATCGTGCAATTTGGAGGGCAGACGCCTTTAAATTTAGCTGTTTCTTTGCGTAAAGCAGGAGTAAATCTTCTAGGGACTTCAGCGGATAGTATCGATATTGCCGAAGACAGGAAACGTTTTCAGCAGATGCTCCATAAATTAAATCTTCTGCAGCCTGAGAATGGCACAGCTTTTAATTTCAAAGAAGCCGAAGTGGTTGCTCAAAGAATAGGCTATCCGGTTTTAGTCAGGCCCTCTTATGTTTTAGGGGGCAGGGCAATGGAAATTGTCTATGAAGAAAAAGTTTTGGAGAAATTTATTAAAGAAGCAGCCGCGGTTTCCGGAGACCACCCTGTTTTGATCGATAAATTCTTAGAAGACGCGACAGAGGTAGATGTAGATCTTATTGGCGACGGGAAAGATTTTATTATCGGTGGAATTATGGAACATATTGAAGAAGCGGGGATCCACTCCGGGGATTCAGCTATGTCCATACCTGCTTATAGTTTATCCAAAAAGTTGTTGGATGAAGTCAGGGAAGCTACTCGCAAAATGGCTAAAGAGCTGAATATTGTAGGCTTAATGAATGTGCAATACGCCATACAGGATAATAGGGTTTATGTTTTGGAGGTTAACCCGAGAGCCAGCCGCACAGTGCCCTTTGTTTCCAAAGCAATCGGTGTTCCTCTGGCAAAACTGGCGACTAAGGTGATGTTGGGTAAAAAATTAAAAGGGCTTAAATTTACCAAAGAAATTATTCCCAAGCATGTTTCAGTCAAAGAATCGGTTTTTCCTTTTAACCGTTTTCCGGGTGTTGATGTAATACTTGGGCCGGAGATGAAATCTACCGGAGAAGTAATGGGGATAGATAAAGATTTCGGACTTGCTTATATCAAAAGTCAGCTAGCCGCCGGGCAAAAGTTTCCGCAAAAAGGAAATGTATTTATTTCGGTGCGCGATAATGATAAAAAGAATATTTCTCCTATAGCCAAGAAGCTCGAAAAACTGGGTTTTCATATCTACGCGACTTCCGGGACCGCGGCGGTT
>JBAYMZ010000214.1:0-3109 GCA_041663385.1 Candidatus Omnitrophota bacterium | reverse complement strand
TTTTTAAATAACGGCGCAGGCATAAATGTTTTAGCCAAGTATATCGGAGCGCGCGTAGTTGTGGCTGATTTGGGAGTAGCGAGTGATTTGAAGCCGCACAAAAATTTGTTGATAAAAAAAATAAATTATGGAACCAAAAATTTTGCCAAAGGCCCGGCAATGACAAGGATTGAGGCAATCAAATCAATTAATGCCGGTATGGATATTTTTGAACAAGAATACGCAAAGGGCATAGATATCATCGGAACAGGTGAGATGGGCATAGGAAATACTACTTCTTCAAGCGCGCTTGCCGCAGTATTTACAAAAAAACCGATTAAGGCCCTTACCGGGAGAGGTACAGGAATAAATGAAGAAGGTTTTAAAAATAAAATAAAGATTATTGAAATGGCTTTAAAGGTTAATAAGCCGGATTCGCAAAATGCAATTGATGTTTTATCCAAGGTTGGCGGTTTTGAGATTGGCGGGCTTTGTGGAGTAATGCTTAAGGCGGCTTCAAAACGAGTTCCAATAGTTATCGATGGATTTATTAGTTCTGCCGCGGCGCTAGTCGCATATGCGCTTACGCCAAGGGTAAAAGATTATATGATTGCAAGCCACGTTTCCGTAGAAAAAGGGCACAAGATTATTTTGGAACATATGAATCTCGCGCCAATTTTTGATTTAAATTTAAGATTAGGCGAAGGAACTGGAGCGGCGCTTGGTATAAATCTGGCGGAAGCTTCTATAAAAATATTAACCCAAATGGCAACGTTCCAAAGCGCGAAGGTGTCGGGAAGAAATAAAAGTAGTTAGTAGTTTGTAGTTAGTAGTTGGTTGAATTAAAAACACGCAGTTTTTAGACAAACTACAAACTACCAACTACAAACTACAAAAATGGAGTTTTAAATGATAAGTTTCTTACTGGCTTTACAATTCTTAACCATCATTCCAATTAAAGTCAGAAACTTTGCAGAATCAAAGCTTGCGAAGTCGATGATGTTTTTCCCGGTTATCGGGCTTTTGATCGCTTTCTCCCTGATTGGTGTAAATAGTTTATTTCTGTTTTTAGGATTTAAGGGAATTATACTTAATGTAATTTTAATTGTTGCTTTAATTATTTTAACCGGCGGTATGCATCTTGATGGGCTTTCGGATACTTTTGATGCAATAGCAAGCGCAAAATCCAAAGATAAGATGCTTGAAATTATGCGTGACCCGCATTGCGGCGTAATGGGGGTTTTGAGTATTATTTGCATTATTCTATTAAAGATTTTTTTTCTTTCTTTTGTGCCAGGCGCGCACAAAATTGGCGCGATTATTTTAATGTGTGTTTTTAGCCGGTGGTCAATGGTATTTTTGATTTTTTCTTTTCCTTATGCCCGTAACGAAGGCAAAGGAAAAATTTTTAGCCAGGGAATTAATCAGGAAATTCTAATGATAGCAACGCTTTTTGCGATGATTTGTGCGGCAGTTATTTTCAAAATAACTGGATTTCTGATTTTGGCTTTGACAGCATTGGTTGCTTATACATTCGGAAAAATAATAACTAAAAAGATCGGCGGTATAACCGGAGATGTCCTTGGCGCGACGAATGAATTAGTGGAGACAGTAGTATTATTAACCATATGCATTTTAGAAAGGGTAGGTTTATCATGGATGATGTAGCGATTAGTTCTTGGAGTGGAGGAAAAGACAGCTGTTTTGCTTTATATAAGGCGCTTAAAAGTGGGATTGAAATCAAATACTTGCTTAATTTTATGTCACGTGAGCATAAACGTTGTTGTTTTCACGGTATAGAATCAAAACTTATAGAACTACAGGCTGATTGCCTTGGCATACCGCTTGTGCAAAAAGGTGTTACTCCTGATATGAAAAAGTATGAAGAAGAATTTAAGGAGGCAGTAATTGAACTCAAAAATAAAGGCATTAGTAAAATGGTTTTTGGAGACATATATTTGCTTGATCAATTTAATTGGGTAGAGCGTGTTTGCAAAGATTTAGCAATCACTCCTATTGAGCCTCTCTGGAATAATTCGGCTTCAAGTTTAGTCAGGGAATTTATCGCAGCAGGTTTTAAATCTGTAATTGTCAGCGCGAAAGATGATGTGTTAGGCAGGAATTTTATTGGAAAGATTATTGATGAAAGTTTAGTGCGTGAATTTGAGGAGAGAAAGATTTGTCCTTGCGGAGAGAATGGTGAATTCCATAGTTTTGTTATTGATGGGCCGATATTTAAAAATAGAATAGAAATATTAGAAAGCGAACCAATTCTGAAGGAAGGGTTCTGGAGGCATTGGTTCCTTGATATTAAAAAGTATAGAGTGGTTGAGAAGATCCGAACAGGTGAAGGAAGTCCTGGTGAAATCCCAGGCACTGTCCCGCAACGGTAATGTTCTATCGTATAGCGCATAGCGTTTAGCGGATAAGAAAAACTATCCGCTAAATGTTCTACGATAGAACGAGTCCGGTCTATCGCTTGTTTAGGGAAGTACCCTCGAGGAAGGAGGAAGCATGAAAAGAGTAAGTTATGTTTTTTGGGTTCTAGTTTTGTTATTGTCTGATTTTTGTTATGCTAAGGAAAAGATTGAGTTGGGCCAGCTTGTTGTAACACCTTCCAGAATTGAAGAAGACATTGAGGATTCCTACCGTAGCGTTGATGTCGTAACCTCTGAAGATATGGAAGCTTCCGGCGCGCAGGATGTGTCAGAAGCTATTTCAGATTTACCTTCCGTAAACATCAGTAATTACGGCGGAGCAGGAGCTCTAAAAAATATTAGAATACGCGGAGCGGTTCCTTCTCAGGTTTTAATTTTGATGGATGGTAAACCCATAAACAGCCCGCGCGATGGCGAGACAGATTTAAGTACAATACCCCTGGATAATGTAGAGAGGATAGAGGTTATGCCTGGTGCGGCTTCAAGCCTTTATGGGGCACAGGCAATGGGCGGCACCGTAAACATAATCACCAAAAATCCTCCAGAGAAAGGGCACAAAACAGAAGTTACCAGCCGTTTCGGAAGTTTTCAAACTTTTACTGAAAGCCTTTCTCATGGCGCGCGCTTAGGCAAATTTGGCTACATTATCAGCGGCGGCTATGAATCAAGCGAAGGTTTCCGGGCTAATTCCA
>JBAYMZ010000213.1:0-3145 GCA_041663385.1 Candidatus Omnitrophota bacterium | reverse complement strand
ACTGATAAAGGAAAAATATCCACAAAAGATGGAGAATTTCAGGTTGATAAAGTTTTCAAGGCGGCCAATGCTATACTTCATAAAGGAAAAGTTACCAAAGGAAAAATTTCTCAAGGCACTGCTGAACTTTTTATAGATTTACCAAGACGCCAGGCATTAAAAAGAGCCCATACCGCTACGCATTTATTGCAAACGGCTCTTCGCAAGGTGCTTGGTGAGCATGTTATGCAGCAGGGTTCATTAGTTGATGAAGACCGGCTTCGTTTTGATTTTACACATTTTAAAGCTCTTTCAGTAGAGGAGCTTAAAAAAGTAGAAGATATGGTTAATGAGCTCGTACTTAATTCCGATAGGATAGTTAAGGAAGAGCTTTCATACAAGGAGGCGAAAGCTAAAGGTGCGCTTGCTTTTTTTACGGACAAATACAAAGATACTGTCCGTGTGGTTTCAATAGGAGATTACAGTAAAGAATTATGTGGAGGCACGCATCTTGATTTGACTTCTGAAGTTGGTTTGTTTAAGATAATTAGCGAATCGTCAATTGCCAGCGGCATAAGAAGGATTGAGGCAGTAGTGGGAAAAAATGCTTATGCGGAAATAAAAAAAATAGAAGAAATAGCGCTAACTACAGCCAGCAATCTGAGGTGTTCGGTTATATCTATTCCAGCAGCGATAAAGCAGTTACAAGATGAGCTTAAAGCATCGCATGAAGAGATTAAGCATAACGACAAAGAAAGAATTTTTTCAAAAATAGATGAAGTCCTTAAAGCTAAAAAAGAAGTAAACGGCATAAGTTATCTTATCTATCAATTTAAAGACCTTGATGGGGCAGGATTGGTTGAAGTTTCGGATATATTAAGGAAGGAAATTCCGGAATTGTTTGTTCTTCTTGTGTCAGAAGCTAACGGAAAGAATGTTTTTGTTTGTTCAATAACCAAGGCCCTTATGGAAAAAGGTGTTAGCGCGGCTAAATTTGTTGCTTCATGCAAAGATGAACTATCGCTTCGCGGCGGAGGAAAAGACGCCCTTGTTCAGGGGGTTATAACCGCCAGGGATCAGGATTTTTTAACCAAAGCGGAGAATTGTCTCGTTAAATTTTTGATAAAATAGAAACATTGTTACAAAAAACCTATGAGAGTAGTAAGAAATATCGAAAGCCTGGAAAAAATTTTATTAAAAAAACGCAATTCTAAAGGTAATATTGCCGAAAAAATCGGCAAAATTATTAAAGATATTGAAGCGCGTGGTGACGACGCGCTTTTAGAGTACACCAAGAAATTTGATAAAGTTAAATTGCAGGCCAAAGAATTACGGGTGAGCGAATCAGAAATCAGCGCGGCATTTAATGAGCTGGATTCCTCGATAATATCAGCGTTTAAACTGGCAATAGATAATGTGACAAAATTCTATAAAAAAGAAGCGCCACAATATATTAAGCGTATAAAAGAAAGCAATGGCAAAATTTTGATCAATCGCTATGTGCCGCTTGAAAGAGTTGGAGTGTATGTTCCTGCCGGAACCGCGCCGCTTGTTTCAACGGTTTATATGGCAGTAATTCCGGCTCTGGTTGCCGGAGTCAAAGAAATAGTTTTGGTTTCGCCGCTAAGAAAAGATAAGACCGTAAACCCGTTTATACTTTCGGTGGCCTCACTTTTAAAAATAAAAGAAATTTATCGTGTCGGCGGAGCCCAAGCGATTGCCGCGCTCGCGCTTGGCACAAAAACCATAAAGCGTGTGGATAAGATAATCGGTCCGGGTAATGAATTTGTTACTGAAGCCAAGCGCCAACTTTTTGGCAAATGCGATATCGATATGCTTGCTGGGCCTTCAGAGGTTGTGATTATTGCTTCCCGGGGCGCCAATGTTGATTATATTGCCGCCGACCTCGAGGCACAGATAGAGCATCATAAAGGCATGGGGATTGTGGTTACAAATTCAAAGAAAATAGTAAAAGAATTGAGTAAAAAGAAGATAAAAGGATTTGTCGTAAGGGTGAAATATCTTGAAGAAGCATGTGAGGCAGCAAATAGGATTGCTCCGGAACATCTTGAGATTTTTACCAAAAAACCATCGGTCATTTTAAAAAGAATTAAAAATGCTGGAGCAATATTCTTGGGTGAAAATACTCCGACTGCGCTTGGTGATTACACCGCGGGCCCGAGCCACATTCTTCCAACCGGAGGAAGCTCAAGGTTTTTTTCGTCGCTTTCAACTAAAGAGTTTCTTAAGGAAATACATATAATCAGCTACACAAAGAAAGCTCTTCAGGAAGAAGCTCAAGTGTTAGAAAAAATTGCTTCGCTGGAAGGCATGGTGAAGCATATTGAAAGCGTGAAGAAAAGACTGGCGAGTTAGTTTGCAGAGAACAGAGGGACGAAAGAGTGCGGAGTGTAGCGGAGCCTCCCCGAAGGGGACGAGAGACGAAGGACGAAAAAAAGAGGAGAGGGAAAATGGGGAAAGTAGCAAAAAAATCAAGAAAAGCAAAAATTACCAGAAAAACAGCAGAGGTAGATATAAAAGGAGAATTTAATGTAGACGGTTCCGGAAAGACCTTGGTAAAAACCCCATTTGAGCCGCTTAACCATTTACTTACACTTTTTGCTTTTCATGGCTTGTTTGATTTAAAGCTGGAAGCAAAAGGGGATTTGCAGCACCACATCATTGAAGATATCGGTATTGCTCTGGGTAAGGCTTTTAAGGATGCTCTCGGTGATAAAGCCGGTATAAACAGATACGGATCATTTTCGGTTACAATGGATAAGGTAGTTGTTGAGGCTAATGTCGATATTAGCGGCCGTCCGGCATTTACCGGAACCATTACCGCAGAAAATAGAAAAGAAATATTAGCTGTTTTAGCAGCCGATAAATTTGATGACACTAACTTTACCCATGGCGATGCTAAGGAATTTTTCGAAGCTTTCATCCAGCATGCGGGATTAAGTTTAGTTTGTAATATAAAATCCGGCCAAGGCGACTTACACCATATTCTAGAAGCGCTTTTTAAGGCATTAGGAAAAGCGTTAGACCAGGCCACTCAAATTGACCCGCGTAGGCGTGGAATTCCTTCGACAAAGGGAATCATTGATTGAGTTACGGATATTTGCCTTTCGATAATGGAAGATGGAAAATAGAAGATAGACATATT
>JBAYMZ010000212.1:0-3149 GCA_041663385.1 Candidatus Omnitrophota bacterium | reverse complement strand
TTGTATCTTGGTGATTGGTTATTTGATGAAGAAGAGTCCGCTTATGCCAACGCTTGCAAAGAATATTGGCGCAAGCCAGGGGCAAAACGCAGGAAGTATCAGGCTTGCTTTCCCAAGGGCAATGCTAACGAACATAAAAGCGAAATAAATGAGGCTAAATATTATCCCTGTGCCGAGAGAAGAGAATGCCGCACGCCTTTTTTTGATTTCAAGAGCAACCGGCAAAATACCGATTACGATAAACAGGTTCGAAAGCGGTTCTGCTACTTTACGGTTGTAATCTATCTGTAGATTAACAAACTTATCAATCGCCCTGGCTTTCTTGAGCTGTCGCATTTCTTTTCTTAAGGTTTTTAGCGGCGCGAATTGTGATAATATACTTTTCTTAAAAGCGAGAGTTTCCGGTTTTTCATCTAGGGGAATAGCTTTTTGTCTCCAGTAAGAAGGGCTTCCGAGATTTTGCCCGTTATCAATGAGGTATTCCATAACATTGTTGGCTACCCACTGGCTGCCATTATAGACGATGTTTCTTGCGGAGGTCTGCGTCGTTACGTTACTTTTTTCATTTTCCTCAAATATCATAACCTCATAGAGCGTTTTTTCTCGCGGGGAAAATCGAGCCGCGAAAAAAATCTTATCACCGGAGGTAAAAGCAAAATTCATCTCATCGGAGGTGTTTCCGAGGCTCTTTTTTATGTAGCGCATCTTTATGTCTTCAATCTTTTTTTGCGAGCCAAGCAGGAGCTTTTCTTGGACAATGAGAGAAACAGAGGAAACCATAAAAGCAAAGAATATAATGGGAAAAGCTATCCTCAGGATGCTTATCCCGGATGCCCTCATGCTTAAGACTTCATTGAACCTGTTGAGCTCGCCGAAAGTATAAAATACCGCTATCGGTATGGAAAACGGGCTTACGGTTAAGAATATAAAAGGGATCATGTTGAGGTAGTACTTGATCAGTATGCTCACGTGGGGTTTTGCTTTTAGGATATCCGAAAGGGTAGTGGAGATATCTATAATAAAGAAGAGTATTATAAATACTAAAAGTATAAATATATAACAGGAAAGTATTTTTTTTAGAATATATTTATCTAAAATGCGCATTTTTATAAAGGAAGTAGCCTCCGATTAGAAGAAGGGCTACGTTTGGAAACCACATCCCCACGAAAGCGGGGATCATTTTGTATTCGATAAAGGTTTCCGCGGGGATGAAGAGTAAAAAATACACAAGCGCGCCTGCGGAAGCGATTCCAAAATTAATTGATTTTTCTCTGTGCCTTACCATCAGGGAGACTCCGAAACCAAGGATTGTAAAGGTAAGCATCGAAAAGGAAAAACTTATTCGTTTGTGAAGTTCTGTGGCCAGATCGCGCGTATCCACGCCCATTTTTTCGTAATCTTTTATCTTTTCAATGAGCTCCCTTATTTGCATGTCAGAGGCTTTCTTCTCGACTTTAACCTGCTTTTTGTTCGATATCGGGATATCCACAAAGAATACTTCGAAATTAAGCCGGAATAATTCTTTTTTATTATTGGATGAGCTTTCATCCCTGAAGCCATTTTCTAGTTTCATCTTCAGTATATTATTCTCAACAATAAATTCGCCCTTTTTGGCGTAGGTTACTTTTGTAACCCCTTCCTTGCCGCCAACTTCATAGATGAAAACATTCTTTAATTTGTTTCCGTCTTTATCGGAAACGTATAATATATAATTTTGGAACGATTCCATAAATACTCCGGGTTCTATAAGCGAGGAAATATTTTTGGAATACATATTTTTCATCTGTGAGCGGTATTGATAATGAAAATACGGGTCGATTTTGTCATTTACGATATAAAGCCCAAGTGAAAATATAAAACCCAGGATCAGGAAAATTTTTAAAAGTTTTAAAGAGGAGACGCCGGCCACGTTCATCGCGACTATCTCGTTATCAGAGATTATCCGCCCCATGGAGAGAAGAATACCGAAAAGGAATGAGAATGGCAAGGTGTAGCGTAATAAGCTTACTATGAAAGGAGCGCATATCCGAAGAGCCATGCCGATATCCATGCCTTTCTTTATTACAAGCTGAGAGGCCATCATGAGATTTATGAGTATCATCAACAAGCTTGCGAAAAATAATGAAAAAAGGAATGTAATAAAAAAGTCTTTGAGGATATAATTTCGTAATATTTTCATTGGGTTTTTGCTAAAGTGAGCACTGTAATTCTGGCGCCTTTATTTTTGAGTGCATAAGCGCATTCTTTTACCGTTTGGCCGGTTGTAAAAATATCATCGATTAATATAATCTTTTTATCTTTCATGTCTTGGTTTACTTCAAACAGATTCTTTAAATTTTCTTTACGCTGCCGCCGATTAAGCTTTACCTGTTGTGACCTTATAGATTTAACACTAATTATATCATTTCTTAATGAAATGTTAAAATGTTTTGCGATTTTTTCGGCAAGAAGTTCTGACTGATTATAACCTCTTTCTCGAAGCTTGGCCCGGTGCATAGGCACAGGTGTGATTATATCATAATCAGAGAGATTAATCCCAATTCTCGTAAGGTGTTTTATCATTAGCTCCGACAAGGTGCTGGAAAGGTAGGAGTAGTTTTCGTATTTAAATAAATGTATTAAGGTTGCGATGGGCTCTTTGTAGGCTGTTACGCAGATAAGTTGTTCATAGGGAAGGGCATTTGGGGTTTTGCATTTACTGCATATTGGTTTTTTATTTGGCAAAAAGGGGCGTGAACATAGCTTGCATAATGGAGGGAAGAGGAACTCAATTTTTTCAACACATTTTTTGCATAAATGGCCGGAAGTTATTTTTTCTTCGCAGATAAAACATAAATTTGGCAGGACGATATCGGTAAAAGTTTTTAATACATTCTTAAGCATGGAGGATATTGTAAGGGTTTTTGAACAAATGTAAACATTGGATTTAGGTTCATAGTGTCAAGAATATTACGTAAGTTCCTTATCCAATGAAACTGATATTTTTTTCGCTTCAGGGCGATTCCTAATGCCAAAAGTCTTTAACCTAGCAATAAATCCAGTATTCTTAAAGCCAAAAAAGAATTATTCGCTAAACGCAATTTTTCCCCTGTCTCAAAAAGGCAAGGGACGATAAAAACCGCCTAAAATGCGGAACTCGCCCTATATAA
>JBAYMZ010000211.1:0-3154 GCA_041663385.1 Candidatus Omnitrophota bacterium | reverse complement strand
TACCTTTTGTCCGTCAGTAACTTTAGCTGCCCGGTTTAAATATTTATCTGTCCAACTTCTATCAGCGTCAGCAGTTAACCCTCCGGCAAGAACCAGTAAATCATCGACTCTGCTTCCGTCAGAAAGTTTATAAACACCTGGTTTAATTACTTCACCGGCAATTTCAACAGTTATATTTTTTGAGTTATCAATTTCATCCGACTCACTTAAAACTTCAACTTTTGTTCCCCCAAAATTCATACCCGATCTAAAAAATAAAATCCCGACTACAATTAAGATTAAGCCAATAGTTCCAAGAAGTACCAATACTCTACTGCGTGACGAAGTTAAGAAGTTTTCCACTAACAAAAATTATATTCTTAATTTTTGCCCCTTCAAGATATTTTGTAATCTTTGTATCTTTTTTCGCCATTTCTGTCATTTTTTCTTCCACCATTGATTGTTCACTGTTCACAATCATTTGGGATCTTACTTTTCCGTTGATTTGGATAACAACTGTGACTTCATTTTGAACAATGTACTTGGCTTCGTATGAAGGCCAGGAAGCCTTGTGAACGGAAAAAGGCATATGGAGATACTCTACCCATATCTCCTCCATCATATGAGGCGCAAATGGGCTCATAAGAAGTGTAAGGGTTTTTAAGGTTTCGCGGTCAGCTCCGTCTTCCGTTAAAGTATTTACCAATTCCATAATCGAGGCTATAGCGGTGTTGTATTTAAATTTACTTATGTCTTCCGTCACTTTTTTTACCGTTTGATGGAGTTTCGACCGCACTTCCAGTTTTTGTTCACGCATCTCACCTGTCGCTAAACGCCAGACACGCCCAAGGAACCTTCCCATACCTTCTATACCTGTATCTCTAAAATCGCCGCCCTGGTTATATGGTCCCAAAAACATTAAATAAGTTCGTAGAGTATCGGCCCCAAACTTAGTTATATACTCATCAGGATTAACAACATTCCCCTTACTCTTACTCATCTTAGCGCCGTCTCTGATGATCAATCCGTGGCCAAAAAGAAAAGGAAATGGTTCTTCAAAATCAAGATATCCCAAATCTTTAAGAACCATTGTTACAAACCTGGCATACATCAAATGGAGAACTGCGTGTTCAGCCCCTCCGATGTAGGCATTTACCGGCAACCATTTTTTAATAATTTCAGGATCGAACGGGAGTTTATTTTCTGTTTCAGAACCGATTGACGGATAGCGTAAGAAATACCACGAACTATCTAAAAATGTATCAGAGACATCCAATTCACGCTCGGCACCCTTACCGCATTTTGGACATTTCACTTTTTTCCAGGATTCGGGTGCATTATGAAGCGGACTGGTTCCGTTGCCTTCCGGTTTAAAATTCTTTATGTCAGGTAGCATCACCGGAAGATCATTTTCGGGTACAGGCTGCCAACCGCAATCTTCACAGTTAATCATTGGAATTGGGGGTCCCCAGTAACGCTGGCGGCTAATCCCCCAATCACGGATATGATAATTTGTCTGTTTCCTCCCCCAACCTTCCTTTTCAATTTTAGCCCAAAGTGTTTCATCCGGATCTTTTTCAACTATATCCAAATGATACTTTTTAGCAAACTCTCTATCACGTTCATCGTGTGCAGGAACCCCCATAACGTTACCTGTTCCATACCCCGGAGCTACATAATTTGTTTTCCAAACGAGTAGCTTTCTTCCGCTTAAAGGATCAATTGCATATTCTCCGGTAAACTCCCCGATTTTCTCTTTACTTTCCTCGTTATACAGCTTCTCGTCTGCCACAACTATGAAAGTAACCGCATTTAAAGTGTCCGGGCGTGTGGTAAATACAGGCAGGTCTTCCCCGTTTTCTTTTTTGAAATTAATAAGCATCCCTTCGGACTTACCTATCCAATTCCTTTGTGCAATTTTTATCTTCTCCGGCCAGTCAATTTTGTCGATATTGTTTAAAAGTCTGTCTGCATACTTAGTGATTCTAAAAAACCACGAGCTCATCTCGCGCTTAGTGACTTCTGAGCCACACCTTTCACACTTTCCGTCTATTACCTGCTCATCGGATAAAACAGTCTTGTCCTGGGGGCACCAATTGACCATGGCTTTATCTTTATAAGCCAAACCCTTGTTAAACATCTGTATAAAAAGCCACTGCGTCCATCTGTAGTATTCAGGATCATAAGTCTCCAGAGTCCGGTCCCAATCAAATGAATTGCCTATCATATGGAGTTGATCGTAGAAGTGTTTCTCAGATATCTTGGCATGTTCCTTGGGGTGGCGTCCTACTTTAATTGCATAATTCTCAGAATGAATTCCGAAGCCGTCAAGTCCGATAGGCTCAAAGACATCCTTTCCCTGCATCCTGTTAAACCTGCCATAAACATCCGCTCCGGTAAAGGCGTACATGTTTCCTACATGCAGTCCCTCCGCTGAAGGATACGGAAACATCATTAGATTGTAAAAAGGATTTTTAACGCTCTTTAACTGCGGCGAGAAAACTTTTTCCTTCAGCCACGACGCTTGCCATTTCGCTTCCACTTTAGTATGATTGTATTTATCAGCCATACTCAAATTCTAGTTGATAAGAGAGAAAATGCAACCCCAGGCTGAGCTAAAAAATAATCCCCAATTTTTCGGAACGATTGGCTAATAAATTTTCCTAGCACTCCAACAAAAAGACTGATAATTATTATCCTTATAATTTTTAGTGCACGAGTAAACATTTTAATAAATTTTTTAAAAATCAAACATTATAGATAAAACGATTTGATATATTCTGATATGCCTAAACAAAATACATTCACGCACGATTTCCGCAAGCGACATATCCTTTAATATATTACCGCAGATCTCCGCAAATAATTTTCAGGCACGGAAAAATCGCAAAAAGTGTGCGATATTAACAGTTATAAGTCATTAAAATATCATCTTTGATATATTAATCCTGCGTAAAAGCTTTGCGGTAATTATACTACAGACACCGTGAAATTTATTTAAATATTTGTTTATTTGAATATTTACTTATTACTCTTTTAGCCTCTTGACAGCTTTGCAAAATCTTTTAATAATAGTCTAATCAGTATAATTTGTATAATCTAGCCATAAAATAAATGCCCGAAAAACAATTAGACTCAATCAAAACAGAATTCGTAAAATATCTTGATTCCCTCG
>JBAYMZ010000210.1:0-3157 GCA_041663385.1 Candidatus Omnitrophota bacterium | reverse complement strand
CTGTTTCGAACAGGACGTAGCGCAGGCCGAGCGGGCATGGTTTGCCGGCTATGAAATAGCCGGCAAGAGCGAGGCCGAGCAGCCGAGCATGATTTTCCCCGCTGGGGAAAATCATGCGCTCCTCTGAGAAACAGGACAAGACAGCCTGGTTGCCATTGAAGTAAATTTACACAAAATTGATTATGCTATTATAAAGGAAAGTGGCAGGAAAATATGCGGCCATCTCTTTCGATAAGCTTTGGAACTTCATCAATACATCTTTGTTTCGCGTAGATACAGCGCGTATGGAATACGCATCCTGAAGGAAGATTGTTGCTTTGGGGAATTTCTCCTTTAAGAATTATGCGTTTCTTTTTTAGTTGCGGGTCAGGTATGGGGATTGCGGAAATTAACGCTTCGCTGTAAGGATGTATCGGATGTTTATACAGGCTGCTGCTTTGGGAAATTTCCATTATCTTTCCAAGATACACGACCACTACCCTATCGCTTATGTATTCGACAACCCTTAAATCATGACTGATAAAAAGATAGGTCAGATTAAATTGCTTTTTTAAACTTTTAAGCAAATTCAGGATTTGCGCCTGAATAGAAACATCAAGCGAAGCAATCGGCTCGTCAGCAATAATAAGTTTTGGATTTAAGGCGAGGGCGCGGGCAATGCCGATACGCTGACGCTCTCCTCCGCTAAATTCATGCGGATAACGGCTTATTGAATCCTCCGGTAAGCCCACCAGGCTAAGCAGACGCGCTGCTTCTTTTTTTATTTCTGATTTTTTCTTAATATCATAAAGTAAAAATGGTTCAGAAACAATATTTCCCACAGTCATTAGCGGGTTTAACGAGGCTTGGGGATCCTGAAAAACAAATTGGATGTTGCGGCGAATATCTTTTAATTTATTTTGTTTTATAGCGGTGATGTCTTTGCCTTCAAAGATAATTTTTCCCGAAGTCGGCTCAAGTAATCGCGCGATAATTTTTGCCAAAGTTGATTTGCCGCAGCCACTTTCACCGACAAGGCCAAGGACCTCGCCTTCATTTACAGTAAAACTCACATCATTTAAAGCATGTATAAATCCTTTGCCGGCTCCAAAAAAACCTGCTTTTGCGGGAAAATGCTTTACTATATTTTCTACTTTTAACAACTGATTCATATTTAATTTAACCACAGATTTTTGATACGAAAATAGAAAATAGAAGGGCGAAAATCGATGTTGTATACGGCAGATTGCCTATTTTCCATTTTCTATCTTCCCTTTTCCTTCGCCTTTCGTCGTTCACTCTTCTATCCTCGGTATTGAATCAAGCAGCATCTTCGTGTAGGGATGTTTAGGCTCAGAAAATAAATCTTCGACCGAAGCATATTCCACAATCTCGCCTTTACGCATAATCGCCACATTATCAACATGTTCGGCGACTACGCCCAAATCGTGCGTTATCAAAAGCATGGTCAAAGAATTCTCGGCTTTAAGCTTATCGATCAATTCAAGGATTTCTGCCTGTATGGTTACATCCAAAGCAGTTGTCGGCTCATCAGCGATAATCAGGCTTGGAGAGCAGGCAAGAGCCATAGCAATTAAAACGCGCTGGCGCATTCCTCCGCTTAAACTGTGCGGATAATCTTTCATTCTTTCTTTGCCGGGACAAATTCCTACCTTATCAAGCAGATTGGCTACCTCTTCAACGGCTTCTTTGGTTTTTATTCCTTCGCAGAAATCCCTGGACTTTGCATTAAGATTTCTGCTCAGGAGGGAGCCTCTGTTTATAGACCCCAGGGGCTCCACTTTTTTATGCAGCTTCACTGCTTCAAGTATTTGTTCGCCGATAGTAAATACCGGGTTTAACGCCGACATCGGCTCCTGAAAGATAAAAGCGATTTCCCTGCCTCTTATTCGTCGCATTTCTTCCTCGGAATATAAAAGCAAATCCTTACCTTTATATATTATCTTGCCTTGCAAAATTTTTGCCGAAGGCGAAAGCAGACGGATAATCGAAAGCGCGGTAACGGTTTTACCGGAACCGCTTTCGCCGACAAGGCCCAAAGTTTTCCCCTTTTCTAAAGAAAAACTGACTCCGTTTACGGCTTTTGTTTCGCCGCTATCGGTAAAAAAAGAGGTGTGCAAGTTTCTGACTTCTAATAGCATAATATTATTAAATTAAGGCTGAGGTTGAGGTTTAGATTAAGGATTAGATACTCAACCTTAGTCTTGGCCTTAACCTTTTTCATGTTTTCAATTTTGGATCAAGCGCTTGCCTGATCCCTTCGCCTAAAATGTAATATGACAAAGTAGTAATCAATATTGCCAAGCCGGGAAATAAAATCAGCCACCAGGCAACTTCGATATATTCACGCCCTGCGGTTAAAATGTTTCCCCAACTCGGCGTTGGCGGCTGGACACCAAAACCCAGGAAACTTAAGCCTGACTCCATTAAAATCGCGCCGGCAACTCCAAGGATAAAAGACACATACACCGGGCTCATCGCGTTTGGAAGAATATGTTTAAAAATAATACGTAAATCGCTTGCGCCGATTGAACGCGCGGCAAGGACAAATTCACGGTTTTTAAGGGTTAGGAATTCCGCGCGCACAAGACGCGCCACAGACATCCAGCTGGTAAGGCCAATAACAATCATAACAATAGATAAGCCCGGGCCAACTAAAGCGATAACAGTAAGCAAAAGAAAAAATGTCGGAATCGATAACATGATATCAACAAAACGCATAATCGCCGAATCAATAAATCCTTCATAGAAACCGGCAAATGCCCCCAAAATAATTCCGATTAATGTGGCAATGCCTATCGCAACAAAACCCACCGCAAGTGATATACGCGCGCCAAAGAGCATCCGGCTTAAAACATCCCTGCCTAAATCATCAGTTCCCAGAATGTGATGACTATTTGGCGAAAGTAAAACATTATCCATATCTATGGTGTTTGGATCATAAGGAGAAATTAAAGGCGCAAGTATCGCGATGGCGAAAAGCAAAAATACGAGAATTCCGCCGGCGATGGCTAATTTGTTTTTTTTAAATCTCTTCCAAAGCATATTCTTATTTCACCCGAATTCTTGGATCAGCCAAAGCATAACCTACATCTGCCAAAAGATTACCCAAAAGCGTAAGTATGGAAACTATAACTACCTCAGCCATAATCACGTT
>JBAYMZ010000209.1:0-3211 GCA_041663385.1 Candidatus Omnitrophota bacterium | reverse complement strand
TTTAAATCTATGCCGGTGTCGCGTTTAAATTCTTTTGTAACATACTCAACAAGAGCATTGTCCATATCGGTTCCGCCAAGCTGGGTGTCCCCGTTTGTTGCCATAACCTTGAAACCGCCTTCTTTCCACATTTCCATAATCGTAACATCAAGCGTTCCGCCACCAAAGTCAAAAACAAGTATTTTCAATTCTTTACCAGCTTTCTCTAAGCCATAAGCAAGACAGGCTGCCGTAGGCTCATTTATAATTCTTAAAACTTTAAGGCCGGCGATTTCTCCGGCATCTTTTGTCGCCTGGCGCTGGTTATCATCAAAATAAGCCGGGCAAGTTATAACTGCTTCTTCCACCTTGTCTCCAAGATAGGCCTCAGCATCTTGTTTTATTTTTTGTAAAATAAATGACGAAATCTGTTGAGGAGTATACTCTTTTCCATGAACTTTGAATTTATAATCAGTTCCCATCTTTCTTTTTGCCGCAAAAATAGTTCCTTCAGGATTGATTGACGCCTGCCTCTTTGCCGGTTCGCCTACCAAACGTTGTTCATCTTTAGTGAATGCGACAAAAGAAGGAAACGCTTTCCCTGATGCAACGCCTGCTCCTTCAGCAGAAGGAATAATAACCGGCCTATCGCCTTCCATTACGGATGCCGCTGAATTCGAAGTTCCCAAATCAATTCCAATTACTCTTGCCATATTAACCTCCTAAATAAGCACGTGATTTTTTTCAAACCAATAGTGGCGTAGGAAAAATCACAGTGCAAAAAATTAAACATTCGGTTTTTGTTCTGTCTTTAATCCAACTGCAGCTTTTACCGGCCTCATTCTATATTCAATATCTTCCATTCGCCTTTCACCTCACCAATAGGAAACCCCATGCTGGTGCTGGAGCCATTGCTTGCAGATGAAATTGTCATCATGTAAGGCTTGCTGCAAAAGCTTTTATATTTTTCAGCCTCTTTTCCTTCGATAAGAACAACTTCAGAAAGTATTGCGCCGGAATCAAGCATGCCCTTGACGTTTTGATACATAAAATCTTCCATAGGCACCATTTCTTCACTGGGCTTGTTTAACTCTAACGCCAAAAAAGCTTCCTTACTTTTCTTAATAGCTTCTGATACTTTTTGCGCAAACAGCACTTGCGGTTCATTATTGTCGAGCTTAACCGCTTCTTTCTTAACACACGCTTCTATCTTGGCATCAAAATACCCTATATCACTTACATCTTCCTTGGTAGTGTTAAATGCTATAGAACCAAAGCTCTTCATATTTTTTGGCACGCACACGCTTTTTGCTTTTTCAATTAATTTTTTATTTTTATCATAAAGGGAAATGACCAATCTTGATTCCTGATCGCTTCTTCCATCAGCCCAATCTTTCATGCTGAAGGCATAAAGACCACCCTTCTCCATAGGAAATTTAAACTCTATTTCATTCTCTCCCGCATTACATATTCCAAGCTTGAACTGTGAAAGATCGTCTTTAGCAGTGCCTTTCTCATCTTTTGCCTGCGATAGCCCACTTGCGCCTTCAATACTTTCAATATCATCCATATAGTATGTAAGTGTCATGGTTAGGTCAGTTTCTTTTATCTTAATATGATCAGCCGTCTTCTCAACAATTTCGCCTTCAATAACTTTACCTGACTTTAAAGTGATTTTTTCAGCATAAGCACTTATTGCGAAACAGCTAATTAAATACAATGCGAAAAGTATTTTCTTCATCCACCCCCCCCATTTTTTTAATATCCGCTCATTTCTGAAAACAGCTGGCAAGGCCCCGCCAAAATCTTCGATTTTAGAAATGTCTTTGTTAACTTTAAATTTTATTATTTTTACCCTCGTTGTTGCTTTTATCTTCTATTTTTTGGTCTTCGGACTGCTTATGGATACCGACGATCACTCTCGCCGGACGCAATACTTTATCTTCCAATATGTAACCTTTCTGAATTTCCTCCAGAACAACCGGCTTATCTATATTTTCGTCTACTTCTTTGCTCGCGATCACTTCATGCAAATGCGGATCGAAATTTTTACCCACAGATTCCATTGGTTCTAATCCTTGTTTTTTAAGGATATTCAAAAAATTATTGTGAGCCATCTCAAGGCCTTTTATAATTTCCTCAATATTACCATGCTCCTTCACCATTCTCAATGCCTGTTCTGACTCATCAAGTACAATCAAAAGATCTCGAATTAATGAGGAATTAGAGAACTTTAAGATATCTTCTTTTTCTCTATCCCAGCGTTTGCGCGCGTTAGAAAAATCCGCGCAGGCGCGTATATATTTATCGCGAAACACGTCAGAAATTTCCTGTTGGGCCTCCTCCGGAATTTCAGGCGTAGCTTCTTCTTTTATCAGTTCTTCTTTAGGGTTATATTTATTATTTTTTGCCTTATCGTTATTCATTAATATTACCTTCAAGGATTTCTTCGAATTGCTTCTTTATGGAACATAAACAAGAAGCCGCCCTGACATAATCCATTCTCATCGGCCCAAGCAAAGCCAGGGAATAAAAAACATTTTTTGCGCCTGAACCCGAAACAACCAGAGAACAATCGGAAATTTCTTCAAAACCCATTTCATCGCCGATAAGTATTTTTACCTGTTCATTAAAATAATGCAGCATCAACTCTTCAAGTTTATTTAATTTGACTTCCAGCGCGTAAAAAACATTTTTTAGTTTTCTGATATCTTCAAACTCCGGCTGCTCAAGCATAAAACGGGTGCCCCGGAAAAATAATTTGTGATCCTTGCCGGACACCGCGAGAAATGACGCGTAACCGGAATTTTCCGCGAGTAAATCAAGCGCCCTGTCTATATCCTGCTCACCTCTTGAAGGATTGTCACAGATGCTTAGTTCAAGCTCATAGCTCCCAACCATTTCTTCCTTTTTAAGGTATTCGACATAGCTTTTAAAGCCTTTTTTCGTCGGAACACGGCCGGAAGAAGTGTGAATATGTGAGAGTAACCCTTTTTCTTCAAGCGTTTCCATGATGTTTCTTATTGTCGCTGAAGAATAAGGAAGATTATACTTCTGGCAAAGATGGCTTGAACTTATCGGTTTGGATTCCTTAATATAGGTTTCCACTATTAAGTTCAAAATCTCGCTTTCTCTTTCTTTTGTATCAATAGTCTTTAGCATAAAGGTATTTTGGTTTAGCACTCTTCGTTAAAGAGTGCTAAAGATATTAACATACAAATAATTTAGCGTC
>JBAYMZ010000208.1:0-3255 GCA_041663385.1 Candidatus Omnitrophota bacterium | reverse complement strand
TATTCCAGGGAAAGAGAATTTCACAACCTCTTTGTGAGGCGGGGTAACGCGCATCGCTAAAATTTACCTAAGCTATCCCCAAGGCCCCCGTCATACGACGGGGGCCTTGCTTTTTATGGCCTTGAATCATTTAGATTAATTATAGATTTTTTAATTTGTAGTGATATAATTCTATAAACTTATTTTTTAGAAAAAACCGGTTTCATTATGAAAGATACATTTTATTTAAATATTTCAACCGCTGACAGTTTAGGCATAGGCCTTTTTAAATTTTCGCTTATTCCGCAGGAAAAATTCCTGATTGTAAATTCCGCTTTATCGCATATGCTGGGGTATCCTTCGAAAACAGAATTAAAAAAAGAAAAACTTGCCGATTTATTTTCTGATTTAAATAATCGTGATGATTTTTTTCAAAAAATCAGGCGTTCCGGCAAGGTAAATTTCTTTGAAACATTATTCAAAACAAAAGTTGGTAGCGATCTATGGGTCGCGATTACCTGCTCTTTGGTTTCTAAAGGCAGAGGAGAATATATTGAGGGAATAATAGAAAATATTGCGGCGCATAAAGAAATGGAAGGTATCCTGGCTCTTGAACGGGATTTCTTGCAAGGATTATTGGACAATCTTCCGGATGCGATGTATTTCAAAGATAGCAACAACAAGATAATAAAAGTTAATAAATTTTACGCCAAAGGTGTGGGGCTTAACCCGGATGAAATAGTTGGTAAAACTGATTTTGATTTTTTTCCTGCTGAGCAGGCAAAAAACATGCAAAAGGATGATAACTATGTTTTGTCTACGGGAAAACCGATAGTTGGAAAAATCGAGCGTACGCTTCTTCCGGATGGAACATGGAATCAGGTAATCACAACTAAGATTCCTATGCACGACCGGTTTGGGAAAGTAATCGGAACCATGGGTATAACCAGGGATATGACTGCTTATGCCAATCTTGAAAAAGAACGGCTTTCGATGGTGATTAGCACTTTAACAATTTTAGGCAAGGCGCTTCAAATGCGTGACCCCTATACTTTTACTCACACGCGCCATGTCGCAAATATAGCCGAGATTATCGGGCGAGAATTAAATTGGGATGAAAATCGTCTTTTAGGTATAAGGCTTGCCGGTGAGTTACACGATTTAGGTAAAATCAGCATTCCTTTGGATATTTTAAATAAGCCGGGTAAATTAAGTGATTTAGAATATAGTTTGATTCAGGAACATTCCAAAAATTGTTACGATCTTATAAAAGATATAGATTTCCCTTTTCCTTTATCTGAGGCGATATATCAACATCATGAGAGGTTAGATGGTTCCGGTTATCCGCGCAAACTTAAAGGCAATGATATATTATTTGAAGCGCGAATCTTAGCGGTAAGCGATGTTCTTGAGTCGATGACTCAGCATCGTCCTTATAGAGAGGCGCTTGGTATCGCTAATGCCTGCGAGGAGCTTGAGCGCGGTTCAGGAACAAGATACGATTCACAAATAGTTGATATCGCGCTTGGCTTGGCCCAAAAGAGCGGACAGAAAATATTCTGGAAAGTTAATTAAAAAAAATTCATTTTTTTTCTTGCCATCTTTTTTATTTTGTGATATAACCTATACTTCACGTAAGAAATAATAAAACTATATTTGTAGAAGCTGGAACAACGAGATGAAAGAAATAAAAATATTTGCCAGAGCAGGCCAGGGGGCAATCACCACAGCGGCGATACTTGGAGAGGCATTTTTCCATCAGAGTATTTATGCTTACGCTTTTCCGAGTTTCGGAGCAGCCAGAATGGGTGCGCCGATGAATGCTTTCTTGCGCTATGATACAAAAGTTGTAAGGCTTCGTTCCCAGATATATAACCCCGATTATGTTCTTGTTATTGACCCTACCCTTGTTAAAAGTGAAAAATGTTTTAATGGTATAAAGAAAGGCGGAATTGCTATTGTGGCAATACGTGACGAAGCTGATATCACCGAAAAAGCAAAGGGTTTTAAGTTGGTTACGATTTTTGCGGAAAAAATAGCCCTTGAAACTATTGGAAAGCCTTTTAGTAATACGGTTTTGCTCGGGGCATTTGCAAAATTGAGCGGGGACGTGAAGCTTGAATCGATTAATGAGGCAGTGAAGAAAAGATTTTCTTCCAAGCCTGAAATATTAGAAAAAAATTTAGCCGCTATTAAAAGAGGCTACGACGCAGTTTAAACTTTAAAATTATGTTTGCACCACTAATTGCCAAACCAGGTTCTTCGAAAGCCAACAAAACCGGATCATGGCGTTCGGCAAATAAACCAAAATATTTGCATCAAAATTGCATTTCCTGCGGATTGTGTAAATTAGTTTGCCCGGAAAGTTGCATAGAAGGAAAAGAAAAAAATGCCTACAATCCGGATTATAATTATTGTAAAGGCTGTGGGCTTTGCGCGTATATTTGTCCCAAGAAAGATATTCTAATGGTACCGGAACACGAAAAAGGAGAAAAAGCGAAATGAAGCAGTTTCTTGAAGGTTCATTTGCGGTTGCTGAGGCAGCCAAGTTTTGCCGGCCAGGAGTGGTTTCAGCGTATCCGATTACTCCGCAGACGCACATTGTTAAGCGCCTGGCTGATTTTGTCGCAACCGGAGAACTTAATTCACAATTTGTTAACGTAGAGAGTGAACATTCCGCGGCAACGGTTGTGCTTGGAGCAGTAGCCGCAGGCGTACGTGTTTTTACGGCAACCAGTTCTCAAGGGTTAATTTATATGAGCGAAGTTCTTTTTAATATCGCCGGAATGCGTTTCCCGGTAGTTATGGTTTGCGCTAACCGCGCGATATCCGCTCCGATAAATATATGGAATGATCAACAGGATGCAATTTCCCTACGTGATGCCGGATGGGTTCAGGTTTATGCGGAAAACAATCAGGAAGCGCTTGATTTAGTTTTGCAAGCGTATAAGCTCGGTGAAAACCCGAAAATCATGCTCCCGATTATGGTTAACATGGATGGTTTTATCCTTACTCACGGCATGGAAACTGTAGACGTGCCATCACAGGAACTTGTTGATAAATATTTACCGCCATATAAGGCGCCTTATAAATTAGATGTGGAAAACCCCATGAGCTTCGGCCTTTTAGGGGATCCTTCCGTATATATTGAAAATCGTTACGCATTACATAAGACATTGGAAGACTGCCTTTCTGTTATACCTCAGGTAGGAAAAGAATTTAAAGCGGCCTTTGGAAGGAAAGGATTAGATTTGGTTGAAACCTACAAAACCGAAG
>JBAYMZ010000207.1:0-3257 GCA_041663385.1 Candidatus Omnitrophota bacterium | reverse complement strand
CAAGACCATAAACAGTTTCCGTAGGTATGGCTGCTATTGCTCCGCCTGAAATCATGTCCACAGCGTCTTTTATAACCCCGGCATCAATGTTGTTACGATCAATTAATAATTTTTTCAATTTTACCTCAAGCAAATTATCAGCGAAATTTTTCTTTTAGAGCTTTTACCTTAGAGGTATATTTTTTATCTTTTAAAGCAATTATCTCTAAGGCGAAAATTATGGAATTTATAAAAGCGCTTTTGCCCACGCCCGTAGAAACCAAACCAATTCCCTTTGGGACGCTTACGATAGAAAAAAGCGCATCCAGGCCCTCCATCAGGCCGCCCTTTAGCGCGACTCCGATTACCGGAATGTTCACATAAGACGCGACAAATCCGGGCAAGGCCGCCGCAAGGCCCGCGCAGGCAATAACAACCTCAGTGCCATTTTTTTCTATTTCCATACAAAGTTTTCTTAACTTTTCCGGATTGCGATGCGCAGAGATAGTTTCTAGTTTATAATCCACTTTCAAATCTTTTAAAATATCAAAACCTGATTTTAATTCATCCAAGTCACTTTTGCTGCCGGTTATAATTACTATCTTTGGCATATTACCTCCTTAATGAGTACAGTATTTTTTCAAGCCTTAGACTACCCGAAAGACAGGCATGGCGCAGAAAAAATACTAGTGCGAATAATGAAACTTGCTTTTTTGCAACAGCAAAAAAGTTTAGTTGAATTATCCCCGAAGGGGGTTAACCCCGCCGAATGTTGCAAAATTATCGCATGGTCCCTGGAAATTCCTATTCCAGGGATAGAGAATTTTGCAACCTCTTCATGAGGCAGGGTAGTTTAATGCGGCGAACAATCGAAATTTATTGCTTTTTACCGTCCACTATTCTTGTATTGGCCAGCATTGTAAATCTTAAAGCTGCCTGCTCTGCCGCTTTATCCATCGCAAAAATAAAAGCTTCGCTTGAAACTTTATTAAACCATTTTCCCGCGTCAGACGACCAAAAATTTATGTATAGCTTTAATTCTTCATCTGAAAGTTGCTGATAAGTATATAAAAAGGAAATTGAGATCACGCCTTTAAGCATTGATTTTAATTCCTTTCTCATCTGGTCTGACATATTTTTGAGTTCGCTTTCGCTCCGGCGGCTGTCATTTTCTGTTATTGGTAAAACCGCCTTTGCCATACCTTCATACATTGTAACCGTTGTTTCAATCTGTAAATCAGTCGCACCGATTGCTGTGTCTAATTCCTTAATCAGATTTGAGCGTTCTTTTGTTGGAGGATTAGCCTGTAAATCGTTGCCGAATTTTTTCATTTCGCCAAGGCCTTGGGGGGTTGAAACTTTTTGTTCCAACTCTGATATTTTTTCCGAAAGCGGCGAACTCAAAAATTCTTTTACTGCCAGAATGTATTCACGGTTAAAATTATCTTTAAAATATTCAAATACCAGCTTATATATTTCACTGCCGTTATAAGAATCCGCTATAGTCTTATCTCCTTGAGTAAAGATCTCAGGAGCGATACGCGTTTTATACTGGGAATATTCGTCTTTGGCAAGTAGGGGTATGGCTTCTGATTGCTCCTTTATATTGGAAAGCAGAAGCACCTTTTCTATGAGCGCGTTTCTTGAAATTTCAGCATATTTTTCTTTAACAATAACCGGAGCATTCTTGTCCGGTATTATTTCTTTGATATCTTTATTGTAAAATTTAAGTTCAACGCCTTCGAACTCAACCTTCATGTAGGTGTCGGATTTTTCCACAATAAGGCCTTCTATTCTCCTGCCGTCGTTTAGCACAATCGTATCGCAAAAGCATACCACCGGAAAAAAAGCGAATAAAAAAATAAGGTTTATTACTAAATATTCAACATATCTTATCATATCTACCCCATATCGTCTATCGGTTGCGGTTACGCAACTCATCTCGTTAATCGTCAATCAGTTGCGTTCTAAAGACGATTAACGTTTGACGCAACCGATACGAGCCGCGCTAAGCGCAACCGTAAAACAAATACACTACAATGCCTTACTTCCGATATCTTTACGGTACTGCATACCATCAAATTTTATCTGGCTTACAGCTTTATAGGTTTTATCAATTGCATCTTTTACGCTGATGCCCAATCCAGTCACTCCCAACACTCGTCCTCCGCTTGATACAAATTGCGTCCTCGCTTTGGCGCTTTGCGGCACGCGTTTTGTTCCCGCGTGGAACACAACAATATCCTCCATTTTTTTAACCGTCTCGAGGCCAAATATCTCTTTGTCTTTTTCGTGATCGCCAGGATAACCCTTTGACGCGCAAACCACTGAAACGCAGGCGCGATTATCCCATTTAAGCATCCCAAATTTAGAAAATTTGTTTAAATTCCCTTCGGCAGTCGCAATCAGTACCTCTAACAAGTCCGAATCCAAACGCGGTAATATACTCTGGGTTTCCGGGTCGCCGAAACGAACATTAAATTCTAAAACTTTAGGCCCGTCCTTTGTCAGCATAATGCCCGCGTATAAAACTCCGCTGTAGCTTATTCCTTCTTTGGTTAAACCATCAATGGTTCGATGAATTACTTTTTCTAAAATTTCTTTAAATACTGCTTCTGTCAGAACCGGCGCCGGTGAATATGCCCCCATACCGCCGGTATTTGGCCCGTTATCGCCGTCAAGCAGCCGTTTATGATCCTGGCTGGAAACCAAAGGAACAACTTTTTTTGAATCCGTAAGAATAAGAATTGATACTTCCTGCCCATACAAACATTCTTCAATAATAATTTTGTTTCCGGCATCACCAAAAATCTTTTCTTCCATAATGGAAGTTATCGCGCTTTCGGCTTCCTCAATCGTTTTAGCCACTACTACGCCTTTTCCCGCGGCAAGGCCATCAGCCTTAACCACGCAAGGAACACCAATTTTACCAAGATGCTTTTTTGCGTCCTGAGGATTATCAAAAATATTAAAGTTAGCGGTAGGGACACCGTATTTTGCCATTAATTTTTTGGCAAAAACTTTGCTTTCTTCAAGCTTGGCAGCATTTTCTTTTGGCCCAAAAATCTTTAAACCGTAATTAGAAAAATCATCAGCGATACCTAAAACTAAAGGCGCTTCAGGGCCAACAATAGTTATATCTATTTTTTCTTTTCTGGCAAAGCTCAAAATGCGTTCGGTATCATTACCTTTTACTTCAATGCATTCGGCAAGTTCTGAAATACCGCCATTGCCCGGTGCGCAAAAAATCTTATCAACCAGCTTCGATTGCGCGATTT